>NZ_JBSFWT010000036.1:0-72968 GCF_053594975.1 Streptomyces sp. NPDC002537 | reverse complement strand
GCACCACTTTGGTGCGCGCGGCGGCGATGGTGCAGAACCAGCGGTCGCCGCAGCACTCCAGCAGGGCGCGCTCGACCGGGTGGTACGTGACCGGGCTGAGCACCTTGATCAGGCTGTCGGTGGTCACCCTGACCCGTCCGTCGTCGTACATCGCGGTGATCACGGTCTCCACGACCCGCTGCGGTCCGCCCGTCAGTCGGGCGAGCTCCAGCGGGCCGGGCTCCGCGCCCCCGGCGTCGCCGCCCGCGCGCCGACGGTCGCGGAGCAGCAGGCCGGAGGGGAGGGCGATGGTGACGAGCGCGACGGCGAGTGCGAGTACCCATGCGGTGATCATGCTGTCACGTGCCTTTCGCGGAACGCGGTGCCGTACGGAGGGTGCCGAGGCCGCGTACGGCCGCGGCGAGGCGGCGCACGCGGCCGGGGGTGCGCGGCGGAGCCGTCCTGGCGGCAGGCCAGTCGGCCAGGAGGCGGCGTCTGACGGGGTCGCGCGGCCGTCCCGCGGTCAGCAGGTGTGCGGCGAAGTCGAGCGCGTCGCGGTGGTGGCCCGCGGTGAGGGGCCGGTTCCGGGCGTAGTCGTGGAAGAGTTCCCGGAACTCCTCGCCCAGGAGCGCAGGGAGCGCGGGCGCCACCTTGGCGAGGGTGTCGGCGCGCTTCGCCAGCAGGGCCCGGCGCTGTACGTCCAGCCGCTCCGGGTCGAAGCCCGGGGGCGGCGGGCCGCCCGCGACGAGCGCGGCCAGCAGTGCGGCCTGCTCCCGGGCGAGGCGCAGGCGGGCCGCGTGGTGGGGGTCCCCGTGGTGGTGAGGGTCCCCGTGGCCGGGGTCAGCCATGGCGGCCGCCCCGGTCCACCGCCGCGCGGACGGCGGCGAGTTCGGCCGCGAGCCCGGCGGCGTCCGGGAAGTCGCCGTCGCGTTCCAGCAGGACGCCCGGGGGCACGGACCGGGCGCACAGCTCGGCGAGCAGGTCCAGCACGGGCGGCGGTACGGGGTGGGCGTGGGTGTCGTACCAGATGCCGTCCTCCTCCACTCCCCCGGCTATGTGCACGTAGGCGATCGCTTCGGAGGGGATGTCCGCGAGGGCGCGGACGGGGTCCTGTCCGAGGTTGACGTGGTTGGTGTGGAGGTTGGCCACATCCACGATCAGCCGCACTCCGGTGCGTTCGGCCACCTCGGCGAGGAACCGGCCCTCGGTGAGCTCCTCGCCGGGCCAGGCGAGACAGGCCGCGACGTTCTCCAACGCGAGGGGCACGGGCAGGAATTGCCGGGCGATGCGGATGTTGGCGCAGATCACGTCGAGGGCGTCGCGGGTGCGCGGTACGGGCAGCAGGTGCCCGGCTTCGAGGCGCGGGGTGCCGGTCAGCGGGCCGCCCGCGCGGACGGCGGCCAGGTGCTCGGTGACCAGGGGCGCGCCGAGGGCCTCGGCGCGGGCGGCCAGGGCGGCGAGGCGGGCGAGGTCGGGGCGGGCCGCGTCGCCGATGCCGAGGCTGACGCCGTGCGGGACGATTGGGGTGCCGTGGGCGCGGAGTCGCTTGAGTGGGGTGGGGATGTCGGTGGGGTCGATGTTCTCCGCGATGACTTCGACCCAGTCGACGTCCGGGAGCCGGGCGATGGCGCCGGACAGCTCCGGACGCCAGCCCAGCCCCATGCCGAGGCTCATGCCGTGGCCCATGCCGAGGGTGCGCATGGGATCACCCCCCGTGTCCCGGTGCGCGCCGAAATGGTCGCGTAAGGGGCTGATGCCCGGTGCTGGCGCGACCGAACCGGGATTTTCCCGGGCTGGGGTCAACTACCGCCTGTGGCGGGCTTTGTTCCCCGGCCCCGTCGCCGCCTGCGGCGGGAGCGTCCTGCGGCCGCGTCCTCAAACGCCGGACGGGCTGGATGTGCGGAACGTGGCCTTTGAGCCTGCGGCCCGTCCTGGGGGCACCTCCCAGCGGTAGCCGGAACGGTACACCCCTTGGGATACGCCAGGACATGCGTTCGCCTGACCAGCAGGAAGCCCCGCCCGTACGCTTCGGAGGGAAGCGCACGGGCAGGGCCCTCTACTGCCTCAACTACCTACTTGCCTTTCCCGCCGCTGCCCTCGTCCCGGCGGCGCGGCTCCCTGTTTCGGTTGACCGCATCGGGGCTGTTGCAGGCGTCGCACGCGCGTACCAGCTTTGCGCCGCCCGGTACCTCCTCAGCGACGAACCCGGTGCCGTAACACTTGCTGCACATCCCGTTCCCTCCGTTCAGCTGTGTTCGACGCGCCCGGTCCCGTTGCAGTTGTCGCACTGGTGCTGTAGCCCGTCCTTGGTCACGTACCCGCTGCCGTTGCAGTTCAGGCACGGCGTATCGCCCATGGTTCCCTCCTACGGTTGGGACGCTTCTGCCCCCCCCCTGATGAGAGGCGGTTCCCGCCCGGCCGCCGACCGTCACGTACAAGCGACCGGGCGGGGGTCTTGGTCCCTTCCGGCCGTCCCCCGTACAGCCGGAAGGGCGTTGGTGCCTGCCCCGCTGCGGTCGGCTAGCGCCCGTCGGGGGAGGCGGGCGCACACAGAGGGGCAGGCGGTCTAGTAGCGCCCGGGGGCGCCGTGGACGGCGAGCCAGACGGCAGCGACGCATGAGGCCACAATGACGGCCGCGAGAACCGACCCTTCGAGCCAGTCCGCCACCGGGCGCCGTCGCGGGATCAGGCGTTGCACCCAGCGTCGACGCGGCGCTTTGCCCATCCCTTGCGGTACCCGGCTAGCCGGTCCTCGGCGACCTTGATTGCGTCGGGGTCGCGCTGGACGCGGGCCCATTACAGCCCGCCGACGGCCGCGTTGACGTTGTCTCGGCAAAGCTCGCAGGTTCGACACCAGCTCACCACCCCCGCCGCTCTCGGTTATAGAGCGCGACGCGGGCCCGCAGCCGCTCGTTGTCGTTGGCCCGGCGATAGGTGGTGGTGTACCAGCGCTTCCCGCCGTCCAGCGGACGCAACGCCACCTCCTGGCCGTCCCATCCGGCCACCTTGCCCACTTGGTCGCGCGTGGTGTCAGTGACCAACTCCCCCAACTCTGGGGCCCATTGGATGGTGCCATCCTGGTTGACGGCGAAGGCGTTCCAGCGCTGATCATCCATTGCGGTGCACCTCCTCCCAGTGCCGGTGGAACTCTTCGCGGGCCCACGCGTCCAAGTCCCAGTCACAGGCCACCCATGCCGACCGACGCATGTTGTTCAGGCTCGTACAGCGCTTGCACTGGTCGACGAGTTTGCCGACGACGATGCCGCCGACGCCGGGCGAGTGGGGCAGCGGGGGTAGCGGTTCGACCCTCCGCTTGGTGTGAACGTTCTTACCGGACACGGCCACTCCTCTCCGTGGCGCTTCCGCTGCCAGGGAGGTTCAGCGTGGC
The DNA here is from genome assembly GCF_053594975.1 of Streptomyces sp. NPDC002537. Classification (NCBI taxonomy): domain Bacteria; kingdom Bacillati; phylum Actinomycetota; class Actinomycetes; order Kitasatosporales; family Streptomycetaceae; genus Streptomyces; species Streptomyces sp. NPDC002537. The sequence goes on along the minus strand of NZ_JBSFWT010000036.1, from coordinate 69,601 downwards.
CCACACCTGGGCACCCTTCAACCTGCAAGAGGGGAACGAAAGGTTGGTGAATGGTCCTTGAATCGCAAGGAGTTGAACCCCGATGCCTCACCCCACGCAGCCTACGGGGCGCGTTTACGCAGCTTGCGCGAGTCGCGCGGCTGGATCCAGGATGACCTTGCCGCACGCATGGAATATTCCAGCGTTCATATTTCGGCGGTTGAAACTGGTCGGAAGCCTCCAACTCTCCGCTTCTCGCGTAGCGCAGATGAAGTCTTCGGCCTCACGGGCACAGCGGACGCGTTCGAACGCCAGTACCGCGAGATCAAGCACGGTGCCTTACTGGAGGGGTTCCCGGAGTACGTCAAGTACGAGGGGCGGGCCGTGGAGATCCGGCTGTACGAGATTGGAATCATTCCGGGCCTACTGCAAACCCCAGAGTACGCACGGGTGTTGGCTGAGAGTGCGGTACGTCGGGGAGCCACCACACCCGGGCAAGCGGATGAACGTGTCTCGTTCCTGGCGAAGCGTCAGGCAGCCTTAGCAAGGCCTCACCCACCTATGGTGTTTGTGACCATGGATGAGAGCTGCATCCGTCGTACTGTCGGTGGGTCGGTCGTCATGGACGCCCAGTTGGCCGGGCTGGTCGAGTTCGCCGAGTTGCCGAACACGTTGCTACAGGTGGCGCCGTACGACATAGGCGAGCGTCGTACGTTTGACCTGCCTGTCAACCTCTTGACCTTGCCAGACCGGTCCATCGTCTGCTACGCCGAGTCTCAGGCCCAGGGGAACTTGGACCGAGAGCCCGTGTCCGTAGTGCCCATGTTGACGGCCTACCATCAGCTACAGGCCGAATCGTTGTCTCAGGCGGCGTCTGTGGCCATGATCGAGCAGGTACGAAAGGGCACGTTGTGACGACCGATTCCCCCCGCTGGTTCAAGTCTTCCTACAGCAACAACGGCGGCAACTGTATTGAGGTTGCCGCCAACCTGGTCGTCACGAGCGGTACCGTCCCGGTCCGTGACAGCAAGGACCCCCACGGCCCCGCCCTGACGTTCCCGGTGTCGTCCTGGTCGGCGTTCGTGGCAGACGTGAAATCTCGGCAGCTTTCCTGAGCCTCTGAGTCCCACACAAGCCCACACAGGACCCCTGTCGTCTTCGTGGACGGTGGGGGCAGCCTGTGTCCGGGTACGCACAAAGCCCCCGACGGCCACCCAGCGCGGGCAGCCATCGGGGGAATCTGATTGTGCTTCGCGGGAGTTTTCTCGTCTTTCGCAGCACGTTCAAGTGGCTTAACTACCCCTTAAAGGGGCCATTCTCAGGGTAGTCAAACGTGCAGTGCTCAGTGTTCCCAAGGGATTTGCCGCATGGGGGCGTGGAAAAAAGTTCACACCTAGGGCGCGTGTGTCGAGCTGGGGCCGGGATCGGGAAGAGGTCCGTTCTCTGAACTTTGAGAGTAGTTACCCCTTCCCTGCCGACCCCCTGAAGCCCAGTCGCCCATCAGAGTTCGATCACTGAAATCGGCGAGCCGCTTCGTGCCGTCTGCTCATGGATGCGTGCACCAGACGGAACGGGAAGCCAGTCAGTCCGGCCGGACTCAATCCAGCAGCCCCGGCACATCATGCTCAGGTTTTCCCGTGTGCGCTTCCCGCCGCGCTGAATTGGCGTTCGCCATCCGATCCCGACTGCCTCGGCTGGTCCGAACGCATCGCATGGTTCGCAGCGGAGTACATCTGTTCTCAGCCGGGCGAGACGAGAACATGCCGCTATGATCTCTGGCTCGCGCTCAGGCGAACGGCCAAGCCAACGGATGTGCCCAGCGATAAGGGCACCCCACAGCTCACCCTTGAACTCGCGCCATCCCCGCAGGGCCACGCTGTGAAGCAGGTTGCGCCACTGCTGACGACCGATGGGCAGGGCACGCGCCGTAGCGGCCAGCGTGGCCCGCCTGCCACGCGCGAGGAGTATGTCTATCTGCTTGCGGACCAGGGCGAACGCGTCAGCGTCTTCCGCAAGGTATGCCTTGCCGTCGCGCCGCTCCATCACGTACGGGAACGGGGCCTTGCCGGATATCCAGCGGCCTTGCGCCCGGCGCTCTTCGTGCGCGGCCTCACTGCGGTCCGTGATCATGCCGAGTTCCCATTCGGCGACGGCCGCGATGATGGTCGCGATCAGTCGCCCGGTCCCGGACTTGTCGGCACTGTCCAGCAGGCTGTCCGACGTGACCAGCCGTACGCCGTTCTCGTCGGCCCAGTCCATCAGCTTCTGAAACTCACGCACGGACCGCGCGAAGCGATCTAGTTTCCACGCGATGACGACGGCCGGGCGGGCCGCCATGATCCGGGCCATGCCCTTCTTACGGGCCTCAAGGGCAGACCCGCCGGACACGCCATCGTCCACGTAGGCGTTCGCCTCAGCGGCGGCGATCGTCTCGGCGGCGAAGCCCAGCGCCTCAGCCTTGAGGCGGCAGGCGCGGAGCTGGACGTCCAGCGACGACGATTCGTCGGACGAGCGGGACAGGCGGAGGCTGAACGCGAGCTCAGCACGGGCAGGGGCAGCGGTGTCGGTCACATGACGGTTCGAGGGCGTGGAACGCCTGATCACGACGGGCGGCGTGTCCCCGCGAAGGGGCGCAAGCGTCCTGGCAGGGGCGGAGGTCTTCACGCCCGGGGTCTCGTGAGTCGATTGCCTTGCATCGCTGACCAGGGCTGACGGGACGGGGGCGGCGGCGGTCGTCTTCACACTCGCCCTGGAGCGCAAGGACTTCCCGGAAACGCGGGTATCAGGCGCGGAAGTGGTCACACTGGCTGTGGACATCGACAAATTCCCCAGGGATCTGCCCCCGGACAGCCCCGGCAGTGTGACGCCGGTTGTGTCCTAGGGGGTGAACAGTTCCCTGGGGGAGATTGAGGACAACGCGGCGAAGCCGTGTTGCCGGTGCGGTGGGGGAAGGTCAGGCCTTCACCCCTACCCCGCCGTAGAAGACGGTGTTGCTGAGTTCCTTCGGGCTAGGGACCGGGCCGTCCGGGCGCCAGAGGGGGACGCGGACCAGGCCCGGGTCCTGGAGGGCGAAGTCGCCGAAGAGCGGCTCGATCGCGGCGCGCCCGCGCAGGTTCAGCGCCGCCGTCGCGTTCTTGTACGTACCGAGCACACTGTCGCGCGCCTTGACATCCGTATAGCCCTCGTCGTAGCCCTCGTACGGTTCGGCGGTGGCGTGGGAGAGCACCAGGCGGCTGCCGGACGGCAGCGCGTCGCCGAGCGCGGCGACGATCCCGGCCGGGTCCTCCTCGTCCTTGACGAAGTGCAGCACGGCGACCAGCAGCAGGGCCACGGGCTCGGTGAAGTCGACGAGTTCGCGCACGACCGGGTGGGCGAGGATCTCCTCCGGCCGCCGTACGTCGCCGAGGACGAAGGCGGCCCGTCCGGCGTTGGTGAGCTTGGCCCCGGCGTGGGTGGCGACGATCGGGTCGTTGTCCACGTAGGCGACCCGTACGTCGTCGGCGGTCTCACGGGCCACCTCATGGGTGTTGGGCGAGGTGGGAATGCCCGTGCCGATGTCGATGATCTGCCGGATGCCGTCGCGCACGCACTCCCGGACCGCGCGCTGGAGAAAGGCTCGGTTGGCGCGGGCGGACAGTTTCACCTGCGGGTGGGCCTGGATGACGTGTTCCGCCGCCTGCCGGTCGACCTCGTAATTGTCCCAGCCGCCGAGGTAGTAGTCGTACATGCGGGCCGGGTGCGGCCTGCTGGTGTCTATTTCCTCGGCGCTGAAGCCCCGCTCGCTCACACCGTGCTCTTTCATTCGCAGCTCACACTCGTTCCCGCGAGAAGGAAATCGGCTTGGCCGGCCTTCGCGCCTCTGATGAAGCTCTCGATTTCGTGGTGCGTGTAGATGAGCGCCGGGCCCTCCGGGTCGGTGGACTGGCGCAGCGCGACCCGGCCGTCCCCCAGGCGCATGGCCTCGACGCAACTCCCCCCGTTGCCGCCGCTCCACGGCTTGCTCCACCCCTCGGTGCCGAGGTCGGTGGCGGGCATGCCGTTGTATATGCGATCCATGGTTCAGATCTCCTTACGAATGCCACCCAGGAGGGCCTTGGTGGTGTGAGCCGGCGCGGCCTGCGCGCACATGCGGTCCAGCGCTTCCAGGAAGGCCGAGACATCGTCGCGCTGGTCGAAGTAGGAGGCTCCGACCAGGTTTTCCGCGTAGGCGATGTCCGGCAGCTCCGGAAGCGGGAACCGGAAGATATGGAAAGGCCCGTACATCGCCGGGTGCGGCCCGGCGGCGAACGGCATGATCTGCAGCCTGACATTCGGCAGGTCGGTCGCGTCCATGAGGTGGGCGATCTGCGCGCGCATGATGTCGGGCCCGCCGATGGGCCTGCGCAGCACGGTCTCGTCCATCACCACCCACAGCAGCGGCGCCCCGTCCCGGGTGAGCAGCGACTGGCGCTGTCTGCGGACGGTGACCGCGCGGTCGATGTCGGCGGCGGGGGCGTGCGGCATTCCGGCGCGGAGCACGGCGCGCGCGTAGTCCTCGGTCTGCAACAGCCCCGGGATGTAGTGCGGTTCGTACGCGCGAATGAGATTGGCCTCTCCTTCGAGGCTCACAAAGGCGCTGAACCACTCGGGCAGGACATCCCGGAAACGGTGCCACCAGCCGGGGCGATTGGCCTCCCGCGCGAGTGAGAGGAAGCCCTCGATCTCTTCCGTGCCATGGACGCCGTAGACGCACAGCAGTTTCTCCACATAGGGGAGCTTCAGGCCGACTTCGGCCTTCTCCATTCTGCGGATCGTGGCATGCGTCACATCGAGAGCGCGGCCCGCGTCCTCATAGGACAGCCCGGCCTTCTCCCGGAGGTCCTGGAGCCGTTTGCCGAGTACGACCCGTAGGACGGTCGGGGCGCCCGTCGGCCGCGCGTCCGCCACTCTTCTCCCCCTCCATGCCGTCAGCCGCCGTCATATGCCCGCAGTGTGCCATGCACCCCCCGGAGCACACAGACTGCCCTGACGATTCTGCAAATTACAGATTGAACCTTGCCACACATGACCGCCATCGCACATAGTTGCGGAGTGGTCCCCTCCCATGACGCACCTTCGCTCGGACGCTACGGCAGTTCCATGGCCGCGCGTCGTCAGGACGCCTTTCACTTTCCGGCCCTCAACACCTCGGTGGCGGAGGCGCGCAGACGAGTCGCCGCGCAGCTGCGGGAATGGGGTATCGACGAAGTGGCCTGTGACGACGCCCAATTGGTGGTGTCGGAGCTCTTCACCAATGCCGTGCGGCACACGGACAGCGAGAAGGTCGGCTGTCAACTGCGGCTGGGCGCCGCACATCTGCGGATAGAGGTCACGGACCAGGGGCACGCCTCGACGGAGCCCCGGGCGCGCTGCAGCGGCGCGGACGAGGAGAGCGGGCGCGGGCTGCTGCTGGTCGGCGTGCTGTCGAAGGCCTGGGGGGTCCGGCCCGACGACAGCGGCCGCGGCCGCGTCGTCTGGGCCGACCTGCCGCACGGGCGGCTCCCCCACTGACCTTCCGGCCGCCCTACAGCGGCAGCAGGTCCGGCCGCTTCGGCTCGACGTGGTCCCCCGAGGACTCGCCGCGCAGCCGTCGGCCGATCCACGGCACCAGGTGCTCGCGCGCCCAGTGGATGTTGTCGCGGCGCACCTCGGCCGCCGTCCGGTGCCCCTCCTCGGGCCACGGCTGGTCGGGATCGGCCGGAACCTCAAGACCGAGGACCTGGGCGGCGCGCAGCGCGACCCGGGTGTGCCCGTCCGCCGAGAGGTGCAGGCGGTCGTCGCTCCAGGCCCGCCGGTCCTGGACCGAGCGCAGCGACCACAGGTCGAGGACCGGGCAGTCGTGCCGGTCCGCGATGGCACGGACGTGGGCGGTGTAGGTGGCGATCTTGCCGCGCAGATGGCGCAGGACCGGTATGCCGCGGGTGTCGAAGCCGGTGCACAGCAGCACCGTGCCGACCGATCCGGCGAGGTCCGCGACGGCCGCCTCGTAGCGTTGGGCCACGTCGTCCGGGTCGCTGCCCGGCCGCAGGATGTCGTTGCCACCGGCACAGAAGGTCACCAGGTCCGGGCTGAGCTCCTTCGCCCGGGGGATCTGCTCCTCCACGATCTGGTCGAGGAGGCGGCCGCGGACGGCGAGGTTGGCGTACCGGAAGGCGTGCTCGGCGTGCTGGTCGGAGAGGAGTACGGCCAGTCGGTCTGCCCAGCCGATGAAGGAGTCGCCCGGCCCCGGGTCACCCACACCCTCCGTGAAGCTGTCCCCGACGGCTGCGTACGACCCGATCGTGCTCTTGCTGAATGCTTGCGAATCGTCTGCCACGTCAGCACATCATTCACCTCGGCGAGTGACCTACGCCACCGTAACCAGGGGTTGACGTGCAGTGATGTATCCCACCCCAACAAAGTCGACGCAAGCGGAATACGTCGGCTCGGGTGCCTTGCCGAGCCGATTGCCCGTACAACCGTTGTCGTAGAGTCGTTCAGCCGGTCAATCAGTCGGTTCAGTCAGCCGCCTCGTCGACGAGCAGCGTCGACGGCCGAACCTGGGAGCGCCCGTGACGCAGACGCCGCATGTCCCGTCCACCGAACCCGAGCTGGCGGGGGTCCGCAACTTCCGTGATCTGGGCGGCCTTCCGGCCGCCGACGGGCGGCGCGTACGGCCCGGCGTCCTCTTCCGCAGCGGCCATCTCGCCCACGCGACCGACGAGGACCGATGTTTCCTCGACTCGCTCGGCCTGCACACGGTCCTCGACTTCCGCAACGCGGCCGACATCGAGCTCGACGGGCCGGACGTCGAACTCCTCGGGGTGCGGAACGTGAACATCCCGCTCAGCGATCCGGCGGACGGCGCCGAGTTCTGGCGTCTCGTCCGCTCCGGGGACGTGGCGCGGGTGCGGGAGATGCTGGCCGGGACCCGGGGTGCCGACCGGATGAGCACGAGCTACCGCGAGATGATCGTCACGCGCACCGCGGAGCACGGCCGTGTCCTGCGGCTGATCGCCGACGACGCCGTGCCGGTGCTGATGCACTGCGCCGCGGGCAAGGACCGGGCGGGGCTGTCGATCGCCGTCACGCTGCTCGCGCTCGGGGTGCCGCGGGAGGCCATCGAGGCGGACTACCTGGAGTCGAACGCGATGCACCGGCGGTACCGCATGCGCAAGCCGACGGCGGAGCCGCGGGAGGTCACGGAGCTGCTGTCGCCGATGTTCGAGGCGCGGGCGGAGTATCTGGCGGCCGGGTTCGCGGCGATCGAGGACACGTGGGGGACGCCGGAGAAGTACCTCGCGGAGGGGCTGGGGTTCGGCCGTTCCCTGCGGGACCGGCTGCGGGAGCGGTTGCTCACCGCCTGACTCGCCCCTCGCACCGGGGGGCTCCGCCCCAGCGCCCCTTACGGGGCCGGTCGCCGGACGGGCCGAATCAGCCCGTCCGGCGATCGGGGCCGCGCCCGGAGGCGCTCCCGGGTCCCGGTCGCGAACTAACGGTTCGCCACCGCCTGTTTGACCAAGGTCCGGCCGAAGTCCCACATCAGGCCGCCGCCCCCGTGCGCCTCGTCCATCACCGCCGTGAAGGCCGACACGAAGCGGTCCACCTCCCGCTCACCGATGATCAGCGGCGGGATGAGCTTGATGACCTCCAGGTGATCGCCCGAGACCTGGGTGAGGATGCGGTGCTTCTGCAGCAGCGGCACCACGACCATCTGCGCGAACAGCCCCTTGCGGGCCGCCTGCAGCATCGTCCAGCGGCTGCGCAGCCCGAGCGACTTCGGCTTGCCGAACTCGATGCCGATCATCAGCCCGCGCCCGCGGACGTCGTGCAGCAGCTCGTACTTGTCGACCAGCGCGGCCAGCCGCGTCCGCAGCAGGTCCCCGGTGTGCCGGGCGTTGGCCACGACCTGCTCGTCCTCCATGACGGAGAGCACGGCGAGGCCCGCCGCCATGGCCTGGGCGTTGGAGCCGAAGCTCGCCGAGTGGACCAGCACCCGGTCCATGGAGGAATAGACCTTCTTGAAGATCCAGTCCTTGCCCAGGGTCGCGCCGACGGGCACATAACCGCCGGACAGCGCCTTGGCCACGCACACCAGGTCCGGCTCGACACCGGCCTCGTGCTGATAGGCGTGGAAGTCGCCGGTGCGGCCGATCCCGGTCTGCACCTCGTCGGCGATGAGCAGCGCCTTGTGGCGGCGCAGCAGTTCCTGCGCCTGGCGAAGGAAGCCGGGCGGCGCCTCGTGGACGCCCTTGCCCTGGATGGGCTCGATCACGAAACCGGCCACGTCCCCGCGGCGCAGCTCGCGTTCCAGGGCGTCGAGGTCGCCGAGCGGGATCGCGGTGTCGGGCAGCAGCGGGGCGAAGCCGTCGCGGAAGCCGGCCTCGCCGTTGACGGACAGCGAACCGGTCGTCAGGCCGTGGAAGGCGTGGGTGCAGTAGAGGACGCGCGGTCTGCCGGTCGCGTAGCGGGCGAACTTCAGGGCCGTCTCGACGGCCTCGGTGCCGCTGTTGCCGAAGAACACCCGGTCCAGGTGGGGGGTGTACGACAGCAGCTTCTCGGCGAGCAGGCCGGGCAGTGGCTGGCAGTCGAAGCGGGTGAGGTCGGCGAGCGAGGCGTCGAGGACGTCGTGCAGCGCCTTGCGGACCACGGGGTGATGGCGGCCGACACCCATCACCCCGAAGCCCGCGAGCATGTCGAGGTAGTCCTGCCCCTCGGCGTCCCAGAAGTAGGCGCCCTCGGCCCGTTCGTAGACCTTGTCGAAGCCGATGGTGTGCAGCATGCGGGGCAGTTGGTGGTTGAGGTGGCGGGTGTGCAGGTCGTACCGCTCGCCGCCGCGCTCGGCGAGGAGCCGGGCGAGGTCGAAGCCCTTCGCGGCGTCGGTGCCGTCGGATGTCATGCGTCGTTCTCCTTACGGGCCGGGTCCGCCTCGGTGGCCTCCTTACGGGCCAGGGCGGCGCTGATCCGGCCGGCGATCTCGGCGGGGGTGAGCCCCAGGTCCGCCAGCACCTCGCCGCGCTTGGCGTGCGGGAGGAACTGCTCGGGGATGCCGAAGGTACGTACGGGCACGTCGGCCTCGGCGTCGCGCAGGGCCTGCGCGACGGCCCAGCCGACGCCTCCGGTACGGCTGTTGTCCTCGACGACGGCGACGATCCGGTGCCGTTCGGCGAGGGCGGGCAGGGCCGCGTCGACGGGCTTGACCCAGCGCGGGTCGACGACCGTGCAGGGGGTGCCGCGCGCGGTGAGCAGTTCGGCGGCCCGGAGGCAGACCTGGGTCATGGCACCGACGGCGACGAGGAGCACCTCCGCGTCGGTGGCGTCGTCCGGGCGGGCGATCACGTCCATGCCGCCGACCCGGTCGAGGGCCGGGACGGGCTCGCCCACGTTCTCCTTGGGGAAGCGGATGACGGTCGGGGCGTCGGTGACGTCCACCGCCTCGCGCAGCTGGGCGCGGAGCTGGTCGGCGTCGCGCGGGGCGGCGATCCGCAGGCCGGGGACGACCTGGAGGATCGACATGTCCCACATGCCGTTGTGCGACGGGCCGTCCGTGCCGGTGACCCCGGCCCGGTCGAGGACGAAGGTGACGCCGCACCTGTGCAGCGCCACGTCCATCAGCACCTGGTCGAAGGCCCGGTTGAGGAACGTCGCGTACACCGCGAACACCGGGTGCAGCCCGCCCGTCGCCAGACCGGCCGCGGAGGTCGCCGCGTGCTGCTCGGCGATCCCGACGTCCCAGACGCGGTCCGGGTACGCCTCCGCGAACCGGGTGAGGCCCACCGGGTGCAGCATGGCGGCGGTGATCGCGACCACGTCCGGCCGTTCGGCGCCGATCCGCAGCATCTCCTCCCCGAAGACCGAGGTCCAGGAGCGGCCCCCGGAGGGCGTCAGGGGCTCGCTGGTCAGCGGGTTGATCACGCCCACGCTGTGGAAGCGGTCCGCCTCGTCCTCCAGGGCCGGCTGGTAGCCGCGGCCCTTCTCCGTCCGGCAGTGGACGAGGACGGGCCCGTGGAAGCGCTTGGCCCGGCGCAGCGCCGATTCGACGGCGGCGATGTCGTGCCCGTCTATCGGCCCGAGGTACTTCAGCCCCAGGTCCTCGAACATGCCCTGGGGCGCGAAGGCGTCCTTGAAGCCCTTCTTCGCGCCGTGCAGCGACTCGTAGAGCGGCTTCCCCAGCACCGGCAGGCCCTGGACGGCCTCCTTGCCCCAGGACAGGAAGCGTTCATAGCCGTCGGTGGTGCGGAGGGTGGCGAGGTGGTCGGCGATGCCGCCGATGGTGGGGGCGTAGCTACGCTCGTTGTCGTTGACGACGATGATCAGCGGCCGGTCCCCGGCCGCGGCTATGTTGTTGAGCGCCTCCCACGCCATGCCCCCGGTGAGGGCGCCGTCGCCGATGACGGCGACGACGTGGCGGTTCCAGCGGCCGAGCACCTGGTTGGCCTTGGCGAGGCCGTCCGCCCAGCTCAGCACGGTGGAGGCGTGGCTGTTCTCGATGACGTCGTGCTCGGACTCCTCCCGCGAGGGATAGCCGGACAGCCCGCCCTTGCCCCGCAGCTTGGAGAAGTCCTGCCGGCCGGTGAGCAGTTTGTGCACGTACGACTGGTGCCCGGTGTCCCACAGGATGCGGTCGGACGGTGAGTCGAAGGCGCGGTGCAGGGCGATGGAGAGCTCCACCACGCCGAGGTTGGGTCCGAGGTGTCCTCCGGTCCTGGCCACCGCGTGCACCAGGAAGTGCCGGATCTCCTCGGCGAGTTCGGTCAGCTCTTCGCCGTCCAGCGCCCTCAGGTCGCGTGGACCGCGGATGTTCTCCAACAACGACACGCGGGCCCCCTCCTCTTCTCTCGGCATGGGCCGGGCTGCCGCCGCGGCCCCTTCTCGCTGTTCCCCCTGGTGGTGCCTGCCGGTCAGCCCACGGTGACGTCGGGCGTTCCCGGGCCGACGCCGTCCGCCGCCATTCCCTCGGCGAGCTTCATGGCCTCGTCGATCAGCGTCTCGACGATCTTCGATTCGGGGACGGTCCTGATGACCTCGCCCTTGACGAAGATCTGGCCCTTGCCGTTGCCGGAGGCGACACCCAGGTCGGCCTCGCGGGCCTCCCCGGGGCCGTTGACGACGCAGCCCATGACGGCGACGCGCAGCGGGACCTCCATCCCTTCCAGACCCGCCGTCACCTCTTCGGCGAGCTTGTAGACGTCCACCTGCGCCCGGCCGCAGGACGGGCACGACACGATCTCCAGGCGGCGTTCGCGCAGCCCCAGGGACTCCAGGATCTGCATGCCGACCTTGATCTCCTCCGCCGGAGGAGCCGACAGGGAGACGCGGATGGTGTCGCCGATGCCCTCGGAGAGCAGGGCGCCGAAGGCGACGGCGGACTTGATGGTGCCCTGGAAGGCAGGGCCGGCCTCCGTGACGCCGAGGTGCAACGGGTAGTCGCACCGGGCGGCCAACTGCCGGTAGGCGTTGACCATCACGACCGGGTCGTTGTGCTTGACCGAGATCTTGATGTCCCGGAAGCCGTGCTCCTCGAAGAGCGACGCCTCCCACAGCGCCGACTCCACCAGCGCCTCGGGCGTCGCCTTGCCGTACTTCTCCAGCAACCGCCGGTCCAGCGAACCGGCGTTGACCCCGATCCGGATCGGGATGCCCGCGTCCGCCGCCGCCTTGGCGATCTCCCGGACCTTGTCGTCGAACTGCCGGATGTTGCCGGGGTTCACGCGGACGGCCGCGCAGCCCGCGTCGATCGCGGCGAAGACGTACTTCGGCTGGAAGTGGATGTCGGCGATCACCGGGATCTGCGACTTCTTCGCGATGACCGGGAGCGCGTCCGCGTCGTCCTGCGACGGGCACGCGACCCGGACGATCTGGCAGCCGGACGCCGTGAGCTCCGCGATCTGCTGGAGCGTGGCACCGACGTCCGCCGTCACGGTCGTGGTCATCGACTGCACCGACACCGGTGCTCCCCCGCCGACCGCGACCGGCCCGACCTGGATGCGCCGCGAGGGGCGGCGCGTCGCCAGCGGCCGGGCCGGCACGCCGGGGAGCCCGAGCGGGACCGGCTCCGTGGCTCCCATGGCGCTCAGCTCCGGTTTCCCGCGACGCTCTCGCGGACCGCGCGCAGCGACTCCTTCAGCGACCCCATGGTGGCGAGGACCGCCGTGGGCTCGTAGCCGCAGTGCGCCATGCAGTTGTCGCAGCGGGGGTCCTTCCCGCGCCCGTACTTGTCCCAGTCGGTCTTCTCGATCAGCTCGCGGTACGTGGGCACGTACCCGTCGCTCATCAGGTAGCAGGGGCGCTGCCAGCCGAACAGGGAGTAGTTGGGGATCGCCCACGCCGTGCAGGGGAAGTCCACCTTGCCCTCCAGGAAGTCCAGGAAGAGCGGGCTGTGGTTGAGCCGCCAGCGGGCCCGGTTCCCGCCCGAGAAGGCCTTCTTGAAGAGGTCGCGGGTCTGCTCCACGCCCAGGAAGTGGTCCTGGTCGGGAGCCTTCTCGTAGGCGTAGGCGGGCGAGAGCATCATCTCGTCCACCTGGAGCTCGTCGTTGAGGAAGTCGAGCACGTCGATGATGGTCTGCGGGGTGTCGGTGTTGAAGAAGGTGGAATTGGTGGTGACCCGGAAGCCGCGCCGCTTGGCCTCCTTGATCGCCTCCACCGCCTCGTCGAAGACGCCTTCCTTCGCAACGGATTCGTCGTGCCGCTCACGCAGCCCGTCGATGTGCACCGCGAAGGCGAAATAGGGCGAGGGGGTGAATTTCTCCATCTTCTTGCGCATCAACAAAGCGTTGGTGCACAGGAAGACATACTTTCGTTTGGCCACCAACTGCCGGACGATCTCGTCGATCTGAGGGTGCATCAGCGGCTCACCGCCGGCGATGGACACCATCGGCGCACCGGACTCCAGCACGGCACCCACGGCCTGGGCGACGGGCATCCGCTGCTTGAGCACCCCCGCCGGGTGCTGGATCTTGCCGCATCCTTCGCACTTGAGGTTGCACGCGAAGAGCGGTTCGAGTTCCACGATCAGGGGGAACTTGTCGCGCTTACGGAGCTTCTGTTCAAAAAGATAGGTTCCCACCCGGATGGACTGGCGGAGCGGCATGGCCATCTGGCTCACCTCCTGGGGAGCAGTAAAGAACGGTGCCATTCGATAAAAGCGGGAAGGACGGTGCGGAGCACCCGGAAGGCTGATATTCCACCCCGCAACGTCCCGATTCGTACGAGTTCATGCTCTGGAGCGTCCACGACCACCCGGACGGCCGCAACGGGGCGCGGCCCCATCCGTACGGCGCTTCGGAGCGTGGCGGCGGACTCCATGTCCACCGCGATCGCGCCCGCGGCGTGCAGGTCCGCGCGCTCCGCGCCGCGCACGACGTGGTCGGAGCCGACGAGCGGGCCGGTGTGGATGACACGCTTCGGCACGGCCCGCGCGAGCTCCTTGGCGAGCAGCTCGACGCCGGAGCACTCCGTGCGCCCCGCATGGTCGCGGGTCTCGTCGGCGACGACCAGGTCCCCGGGGTGCATCCCGGGGGCCAGGCCGGCGCAGAACCCGGTGGCGATCACGGCCGCGTCGAGCATGGCCGTACCGTCCCGGAGCGCGCGCGTCACGGCCTGGTCCGCGGCCTGCGGGCCCATGCCGGTACGCAGTACGGTCACGGGGCCCGCCGCACCGCCGAAGCCGCCGCCGCGCAGGGCGAGACGCTCGATGCCGAGCGCGCAGGCGACCAGCAGCGGTGCGGAGGGGGTGCCCGTGCCGGTGGTCATCACGCCTCCAGCCGGCCGGGGGCGAAGGGCTCTCCGTGCACATAGCGGCCCAGGGCCGTGACGGGGAAGACCTCCCGGTAGAGGTGGTAGTTGATGGAGAAGTCCCAGGGGAACCCGGTGCCGGTGAAGTACGGCTCGTCCCAGGTGCCGTCCTCGGTCTGGGTCTCCACCAGGTAGGCCACGCCGCGCTCGACGGCCTTGCCGTCCCGCTCGCCCGCCGCCAGCAGGGCCATCAGCGCCCAGGCGGTCTGGGAGGCGGTGGAGGCGCCGCGTCCGATCCACTCGCTGTCGCGGTAGGAGCGCAGGTCCTCGCCCCAGCCGCCGTCGGGGTTCTGCACGCTCTCCAGCCAGTGCACCGCCCGGCGGACGGCCGGGTGCGAGGCCGGGATGCCCGCGGCGGCCAGGGCCGGGAGCACCGAGCCGGTGCCGTAGACGTAGTTGACGCCCCAGCGGCCGAACCAGCCGCCGTTCTCCTCCTGTTCGGCGAGCAGCCACTCGATGCCGCGCCGGGTGCGCGGGTCGTGCTGCTTGCCGAGGACCGCCAGCATCTCCACCACGTGCGCCGTGACGTCGGCGGACGGCGGGTCGACGACCTCGCCGAAGTCGCAGAACGGCAGCCGGTTGGGGAAGGGGCTGGTGTTGTCGGCGTCGAAGGCGCCCCAGGCGCCGTTCTTCGACTGCATCCCCAGGTTCCACCGGGCGGCGCGCTGGACGGCCGCCTCGACCCGTACGGGGTCGGGGTGGTCGACGCGTTTGAGGGCGAGGACCACTTCGGCGGTGTCGTCGATGTCCGGGTAGTTGTCGTTGTGGAACTCGAACGCCCAGCCGCCCGGGGTGAGTTCGGGCCGCCGTACGGTCCAGTCCCCGGGCCGGTGGATCTGCTCGTCCAGCATCCAGTCGACGGCCTTGACGAGCGCCGGGTGGTCGGGCCGCAGCCCGGCGTCGGCGAGGGCGATGGCCGCGAGGCAGGTGTCCCAGACGGGCGACTGACAAGCCTCGATCATCCGTGAGCCGTCCTCGCGCCAGACGGCGAAACGGTCCAGCGACTCCAGCCCGACGCGCAGCACGGGGTGGTCGAGGTCGTAGCCGAGGAGGTGGAGGGCGATGATCGAGTAGACGGCCGGCGGCTGGATGCCGCCCCAGCAGCCGTCGTTCTCCTGGCGCTCGATGATCCACCGGGCCGCCGCGTCGAGCGCGGAGCGCCGCAGTCGCCGGATCGGGAGCTTCCGGTACCGGTGGAGTGCCCTGTCGAGGCGCTGGAAGACACCGTCCCAGCTGGCGGCCGGCGCCAGGGGGCGCGGCGGGTTGGGCCGCCGCGGGTCCGTGTGCAGCTCGTCGAGGGCGAACGGCGCGGGCCGTACGGGCCGCAGCGCCGAGACGACGGTCAGCGGGACGATGGTCTGCCGGGCCCAGCAGCCGAAGTCGTAGATGTTCAGCGGGAGCCACTTCGGCAGGAACATCAGCTCGGGCGGCAGCTCGGGCAGGTCCTCCCATTTCCACCAGCCGAAGAGGGCGAGCCAGATCCGGGTGAAGACACGGGCGGCCGCGATGCCGCCCCGGCCGCGGATCCACTCGGCGGCGGTGGCCATGTGCGGGGCGTCGGGGGAATCCCCGGCCAGCCGCAGGGCGACATAGGCCTCGATGGTGGCGGAGAGTTCGCCCGGCCCGCCGAGGAAGGTGGCCCAGGTGCCGTCGGACCGCTGCTCGGACCGGATGAAGAGGGCGGCCGCCCGCGTCGTCCTCTCGTCCTGGATGCCCAGGAACTG
This sequence comes from Streptomyces sp. NPDC002537, assembly GCF_053594975.1. NCBI lineage: Bacteria > Bacillati > Actinomycetota > Actinomycetes > Kitasatosporales > Streptomycetaceae > Streptomyces > Streptomyces sp. NPDC002537. Next base: position 54,107 of record NZ_JBSFWT010000036.1, on the reverse strand, counting down.
ACGGAGCAGCAGGTCTTCGGCGTCCATGGTGACGTTGGTCTGCAGGTCGCCCTTCCACCAGCCCGTTGGGTCCTGCCGGGCCAGGAGGTGTTCGACCGCTCGGGCCGTGGCCCGCTCGGCGGCCGCGAGTGCCGTGCCATCGGCGGCCGGGAGCGGGGGTGTTGCGGTGGTGCTGTCGTTGGCCGCGGTTGCGTGGGGCGGCAGGGCCCCGGTGCTTCCGTCGGTCGTCGCTGTCATGGTTTCCCCTTTTTGCAGTGATCTTTCTTCTCTGCCGTGCTGGGGGCTCCGTCGGCCGACGCTCCGTCAGGGCGTCGGCCGGCGACTGCGATCTGCTCAGATCGGGTGAATGGTGATCATCTCTTTCGTACGACGACGAAGTCGGCGAGCGCGGTGAGCTGCGCGCGGACCTCGGTGGGCATGTCGACTCCGTTGAGCGCCTCGATCGCGGTGGCGTGCTGGCGGCGGGCTTCCTGGGAGGTCCACTCCCGGCCGCCCGCCTCCTCGATCAACGCCGCGCGGCTGGCGAATTCTTCCTCGTCGAAGTCGGCGGACTGGGCGTCGCTGAGCTTGGCGTCAGCGGCGAGGATGTCGGCGAGCCGCGCCGACGCGGGGCCGCCCGCCGCGAGGGCGGCGACCACCGGGAGGGACTTCTTGCGCTGGCGCAGGTCGCTCCAGGTCTGCTTGCCGGTGGCCTCCGGGTCGCCCCAGATGCCGAGCAGGTCGTCCACGGCCTGGAAGGCGAGGCCGAGGTGGTAGCCGTACGCCTCCAAGGTGTCGGCCGTGCGGTCGTCGGCGCCGCCGAGGACCGCGCCGATGGAGACGGCGCAGGCGAGCAGGGCGCCCGTCTTGTTGCCCTCCATCTCCAGGCACTCCTCGACGGTGACCCGCTCGCGGTGCTCGTAGGAGATGTCCTGGGCCTGGCCGTCGATCAGCTTGCGGGTCGCGGTGGTCAGCCGCCGGGTGGCCCGGCCGGCCTCGACCGTACCGAGCTCCAGCAGCACCTCGTTCGCGAGCGCGAACAACGCATCGCCGACGAGGATCGCCTGCTCGGGCCCGTAGACCTTCCATACGGTGTCGCGGTGCCTGCGCTGCTCGTCGCCGTCCATCAGGTCGTCGTGCAGCAGCGAGAAGTTGTGCACGAGCTCCACCGCGACGGCCCCGGGGACACCCACCTCGGGGGCCGCGCCGGCCGCCTCCGCCGAGAGCAGGGCGAGGGCGGGCCGTACGGCCTTGCCGCTGTCGCCGTGCGTCGGCCTGCCCTCGGCGTCGATCCAGCCGAAGTGGTAGGCGGCGACGGTGTCCATGGGTGATGCGAGCCGGTTCACGGCAGCACGCAGCACCGGCGTGGCAAGCGTCCGCCCACGCTCCAGCAGGGCGTTGACGCCCGCGGTGTCGACAGCTGGGATCGCCGAAGTCACGGTCTCTCCTCTGGTGGTCGTGCTCGTGCGCGCCCCGTGGCGGGGCGGCACGCCTTGGTGGCTCGCCTCGTTCATTCCGCCCCCCGCAAGGGGTCCCGGTGGGGGCGACCGAGCTCGGAGAGTGCCGCGCCCGCGGCGTTGACACCGCTGCGCACCGCGCCCTCCATGGTCGCGGGCCAGCCGGTGGCGGTCCACGCACCGGCCAGGAAGAGGCCGGGCGCGCGTGTGGGGGCGGGCGGCCGGAGCCGGCCGACGCCCGGAGCGGGGGCGAACGTCGCTGTCCGCTCCCGGGTCACGAAGAAGTCCCGTACGCCGGCGCCGCGGGCCGCGGGCAGCAGCCGCTCCAGCTCGGGGAGGTAGCGCTCGCGGAGCTCGGCGACGGGCCGGTCGATGTCGTCGTGCGCGGCCGACTGGGAGACGGCCAGGTACTGGCCGCCGTCGGCACGGTCGCCGAGTCCGGAGGAGTCCGTCCGGTCGAAGACCCACTGCACGGGCGAGCCGAGCGCCGCGAAGAACGGCTTCCGGAGAACTTTGCGGTCGTATACGACATGGAGGTTGAGGATCGGCGCGGTGTCGATCTCCAGCAGCCGGTCGGGGGCGTCGAGGACGCCCTCGGGCAGCAGGCCATGGGTCTCGCGCTGGGGCACGGCGAGCACGACGACGTCGACGTCGAGCCGCTCGGTGCCGCCCGCCCCGGCCTCGATGTCGACGTGCCAGCCGTTGCCGTCCGCGCCGCGGGCGATCGCGGTGGCGCGGGTGCGCAGCTCGGTGCGCACGCCCGCCTTGTCGAGGGCGGCGCGGGCCCGGGTGTCGTGCAGCTCGCCGAGGGGGACGCGGGCCCAGCCGATGTCGGCGGCGCCGGGCTCGGACAGCAGCCCGGTCTTGAAGACCATGGCGGCCAGGCCCAGCGAGGACCGGTCGGCGGTGGCGTTGAGCGTGGCGACTCCGACGAGGTCCCACAGCGCCTCGACGGCGCGGGGCGACTGGCCGTGGCGGTGCAGCCAGCTCGCGAAGTCCTCGCCGTCGAGCGCGGGGTCGTCGAGGTCGAGGCCGCCGAGCGCGAGCGCGGCGCGGCCGACCTTGGCCCGCTCGGCGAGCGAGAGGTGCGGGTAGGTGGCGAGGCTCGCCGCCAGGTGCAGGGGTACGGGCAGGCCGGTGCGGCGCAGCCTGCCGAGGCGCGGGCGCCCCGAAGGATGGCCGATGTCCAGCACGGGCACGTCCAGCCGCCGTTGCAGCGGGGCGAGTTCGGCGGCGTCGACACGGTCGAGGAACCACCGGTAGGCGGTGCAGCAACGGAGGTAGACGTGCTGGCCGTTGTCGACGGTGAGGTCGCCCCGGCGGAAGGAGAAGGCGAGCCCGCCCAGCCGCGGGCGCCCCTCGACGAGGGTCACCCGCAGCCCGGCGTCGGCGAGTTCGAGCGCGGCCGTGATTCCGGCCAGGCCGCCGCCGACGACCACCGCGGCCGCCCCGACGGGGCAGCCCGCCCCGTCCGCACGCTGCCGCTCGGACCGGGTCGTCGTCCCTGGTGTCGTCATGCGCCCACCCCCTCGGCTGCTGTCAGTGACGTGTGCGACCGCCGGAGGGTTGCATACCGCCCACCGGTACGAATAGGGCGCATCAAGTGCGCCCCCCGGCGGTCTGCCGCTGGACGCTCCGGGCGTCGAAGCCGGACAGGCCGCGCACGGCGACGTACGCCTTCTCGCGTCCGGGCAGGGAGACCCGGCCGCGCAGCACGGCCTCGGGGTCCTGGGCGATACGGTCCAGCAGCCTGCGGTAGATGCCGGCCATGGCGGCGACACAGGCGCCGCTGCGCCGGTCGAGCATGGGCAGCAGCTTGGTGCCCTCGGCGAACAGCGCGCGGGCGCGCCGCACTTCGAAGTGGACCAGGCCGGTGAAGTCGGAGCCCGCGGGCGGCCGCACGGAGTGGAAGCCCGCGGAGCAGCCGAACTTGGCGAGGTCGTCGGAGGGCAGATAGGTGCGGCCGTTGGCCGCGTCCTCCCGGACGTCGCGCAGGATATTGGTCAGTTGCAGCGCGAGCCCGAGCGTATCGGCGTACTCCGAGGCGCGTGCGGCGTCGCGCGCGCCGGGCACCGTGCCGAACACGCCCAGCGAGAGCCGGCCGATGGCGCCCGCGACACAGCGGCAGTACGCCGCGAGGTCGTCCCAGGTCTCGTAGGTCTCCCCACGCACATCCATCTGAACGCCGTCGATCAGTTCGTCCAGCCCGCCGAGCGGAATGGGAAAACGGCGCGCGGCATGGCTGAGCGCGACGGCCACCGGATCGGTGTCGTCCTCCTCGACCCTGCCCTCCCTGATGCGGGCGAGCAGCTCGCGGGTGTCCTCGAGCCGCTGTCGCTTGGATTCCGCGTCCAGTGGGCCGTCGCCGATGTCGTCGACCCGCCGCGAGAAGGCGTACAGCGCCGACATGGCGCGCCGCTTGGCGGTCGGCAGAAGCCTGATGCCGTAGCTGAAGTTACCGGCCTGTTGTCCGGTGACTGCCTCGCAGTAGCTGTACGCGGCGAGTACCGGCGCGGACGCGTCTGGCGATCCGTTCACGGTCCCGCTCACCCCTCTCTTCGCAGTGTCGCTCCCACCTCGCGCAGCATGCTGAGCTTGGTGGGCTTGGGCGGTCCCGGCAGTACGTCGTATCCCGCGGCGGCAACCGCTCCGAGCGCGGCCCTCCCCCCGCCCACGAATCCCGCGAGCAACAGCTTCAACCTGCCGTGGACGCTACCCACCAGGGGGGTGCCTTCATTCAGCAGTTCCCCGGCGCGTTCCGCCTCGTACGCGACCAAGGCGCGCAACGACGCGCCGCTGGTCGGGCGGGTGAGGTCGGACTCGCTCACGTGGAAGCGCTTCATGTCCTCGGCCGGGAGGTAGACGCGGTCGCGCCCGAGGTCCTCGGCGACGTCCTGCAGGTGTTCGACGATCTGCAGCGCTGTGCAGACCGCGTCCGAGCGGCGGATCCGCTCGGGGCTCGCGGTGCCGGTGATGCCCAGGACGAGGCGGCCGACGGGATTGGCGGACAGCTCGCAGTACGCGAGCAGGTCCTGGTAGGTGGCGTAGCGGCGGACGCGCTGGTCCTGCCGGTTCGCCTCGATCAGTCCGAGGAAGGGCTCGGGCGTGAGCCCGCACCGGCGGACGGTGGGCCGGAGGCGGAGCAGCAGCGGGTGGCGCGGGCCGGTGCCGGAGGTGTCGAAGACCCGGCGCAGGTCGGCCTCGAAGGCGTCGAGCATGGCGAGACGGTCGTCACTCTGCTCCCGGTCGAGGCCGAGCAGTTCGGCGTCGCGGCCGCCGGGTGCGAGATCTCCGTCACCGATGTCGTCCACGAGTCTGGCGTAGCCGTAGACGGCCATGAGATCGTCCCGCCAGGCACGCGGCACGAAGAAGGGCGCCACGGGGAAGTTCTCGTGCGCGGCCTTGTCGAGCACGGCGCGCTCGTGCGCGTCCGTCCCCGCCGTCACCGCGGGCTGCCCGGACCGGGGACGGCGTGAGCGCCTCGGAGCTGGAGAGTTCCCGTAGCCATTGCCGTCACATCTCCCGTTCTACACTGCCGACCCAGAACATCCCATTTCGGACACGCCGCAGGACAGACCTCCCCCTGCTCCCCCCTGGACACCTCCGGCTTCCGACCGACGGAGCCACTCTCCGCGACGGAGATACACCGGTATCGCCCCGCTCCTCCGCAAATCAGCACGGTACAGCGTACGCCGTACAGGTGTCCGACGCGCGCCCGGGTACGTGCTTGATCCATACAATGCCACGCGGGAACCGAATCAACCCTGTCAATAGGTGAGTTGATCGTTACGGATAGGTCAAGGCCCCCGCGGGACGCGTCACGGCGGGGGCCCCGGTGACTCCTCGCGCCCTAGCGGGCGGTCTCCTTCTCGTAGGCCCGGACGACTTCTTCCGTCGGCCCGTCCATCAGCAGCTGCCCGTGCTCCAGCCAGAGCACCCGGTCACAGGTGTCCCGGATGGACCGGTTGTTGTGGCTGACGAGGAAGACCGTGCCCGCGCCCTTGCGCAGTTCGCGCACACGGGCCTCGGAGCGCTTCTGGAACGACCGGTCGCCGGTGGCCAGCGCCTCGTCGATCATCAGCACGTCGTGGTCCTTGGCCGCGGCGATGGAGAACCGCAGCCGGGCCGCCATGCCGGACGAGTACGTCCGCATGGGCAGCGTGATGAAGTCGCCCTTCTCGTTGATGCCCGAGAAGTCGACGATCTCCTGGTAGCGCTCGCGGATCTGCTCCCGGCTCATGCCCATGGCCAGGCCGCCGAGCATCACGTTCTTCTCGCCCGTGAGGTCGTTCATCATGGCCGCGTTCACGCCCAGCAGCGAGGGCTGGCCGTCGGTGTAGACCTTGCCGCGCTCGGTGGGCAGCAGCCCGGCGATCGCCTTCAGGAGGGTCGACTTGCCGGAACCGTTGGAACCGATCAGGCCGATCGCCTCGCCGCGGTAGGCGGTGAAGCTCACACCCTTGACCGCGTGCACCTCACGCACGCCCGCGTTGGGCTTGCGCCGGACGAGCCGGTTGAGGGCGGCGGTGGCGCTGCCCCGGCCCGTGTTGCCGCCGTAGACGCGGTAGACGATGTGCACGTCGTCCGCGATCACCGTCGGCACCGGGGTGGTCGACATGGGCGCCTTCGCGGCGCCGTTCTGCTCAGCCACGGCCGTACTGCTCCTCAGCCTTCCAGAAGAACACGAAGCCCCCGAGGCCGATCAGCAGCGCCCAGCCGACCGCCAGCGCCCACACGTGCGGCGGCAGGTCGATGTGCTTGTGCGCGGCGTGGCCGCTGATCAGGGAGGAACGCATCAGGTTGATGAAGACGGCGGCCGGGTTGGCGCTCAGCACGTCGATGAGCCACCCCGGGGAGTGCTGCTTCTTGAGCGCCTCGACCAGGTTGTACATCACACCGGACGCGTACATCCAGGTGCGCAGGATGAACGGCAGCAGCTGCGCCAGGTCGGGGGTCTTGCTGCCCGCGCGGGCCAGGATCATCGCCAGGCCGGTGTTGAAGACGAACTGCAGCACCAGGATCGGGACGATCAGCAGCCACGAGAACCGCGGCATGTGCCCGAAGCCGAGGAGGAAGGCGAAGAGCACCACCATCGAGAACAGCAGCTGCTGGAGCTGCTGCAGCGCGAAGGAGATGGGCAGCGCCGCCCGCGGGAAGTGCAGGGCCCGCACCAGCCCCAGATTGCCGGAGATCGACCGGACGCCCGACATCGCCGAGCTCTGGGTGAAGGTGAAGACGAAGACACCCGTCACCAGGAACGGGATGTACGTCTTGATGCCCATGCCCTTGCTCTGGCCCATCAGCACGCCGAAGATCAGGAAGTACACCGTGGCGTTGAGCAGCGGCGTCGCCACCTGCCACACCTGACCCAGCTTGGCCTGGCTGTACTGGGCCGTCAGCTTGGCCCGGGAGAAGGCGATGATGAAGTGCCGTCTGTCCCACAGCTGCCGCGCGTACGCCGCCAGCCCCGGCCGGGCACCGCTCACCGCGAGGCCGTACTTCTCGGCCAGCTTCGCGGCGGTGAGCCCGTCGTCGGGTGATGGCGGGGCACTCATGGCGACCGCACTGTCGTGCGTTGTCTCGCTCACAGTTGACACTTTCGTCCTCTGGGTGCGCTCCCGGGGGCGGGGCCCCGGTCGCGCCCGATGCTCTCAGACAAGAGCTTGTCAGATCACGGGAGGGCGACCCAGTCGGGTCAGGCGCCACACGGTACGCCACTTCATGGGACGCCGCGGACCGCACGGCGTCGTCCACCCCTCCCGGAAGCCGCCGAACCACGCGCGCAGCGCGGGCAGCGAGGGCCGCCGGGCCAGCGTCAGCAGCAGCCACACCCCGGCATAGACGGGGACGAGGGGCGCGGGGAGGTTGCGACGGGCCAGCCATACCCGGTTGCGGGCGACCATGCGGTGGTAGACCGCGTGCCGGCTGGGGGCCGTCGTCGGGTGGTGCAGCACCATGTCGGCGCGGTAGTCGATCATCCAGCCCGCGTCGAGGGCCCGCCACGCGAGGTCGGTCTCCTCGTGCGCGTAGAAGAAGTCGTCGGGCAGCCCGCCGACCTCGGCGAAGACCCGGGTGCGGGCGGCGTTGGCGCCCCCGAGGAAGGTCGTCACCCGCGAGGACCGCAGGGGGTCCGAGGCGCGCAGCCGCGGCACGTGACGGCGCTGGGTGACACCGGTGTCAGGGTCGGCGATGCGGAAGCTGATGATACCGAGCCGCGGGTCGGCCGTGAACGCCTGCCGGCACAGCTCGGCGGTGTCCTGGCCGGGCAGCAGCCCGTCGTCGTCCAGGAACAGCAGCACGTCGACGTCGCGCCCGGCGGGGCCGAACGCCTCGATGCCGACGTTACGGCCGGCGGGGATGCCGACGTTCTCGGACAGCTCGACCGTCCGTACGGTCAGCCCGGGTACGGACAGCGGGGGCAGCGGGGAGCCGTTGCCGACGACGACGACCTCGACGGGGTCGCCGTCCTGCTTGGCGACGGACTCCAGCAGCGCGCGCAGTTCGGCGGGACGGTTGCCCATGGTGAGGACGACCGCGCCGACCTTCAGTGAGGGGGCACTCATTTCAGCCTGCTCGAAGCGAGGATGGACACGAGGTGCAGCACAGTCTGCAGTACCGCGATGGCGGCGAGCAGGACAACCGCGATCCGGGTGAACAGCAGATCGTGGTGGAGGAAGTCGGCGATGCCGGCCACCAGGATCACCAGCGACGCCTCGACGCCGCCGACCAGCCGGTGGAACTTCAGCGCGGCCGCCGCCCTGCGGGCCAGCGCCATGCCCGACGAGCGGGGCGTCGCCGCGGAGTCCTCCACGGCCGTCATGCCGCTGCGGGCGCGGGCGACGTCGACGAGGTCCGTCTCGGCCTTGATCAGGATCGCGCCGAGCGCGGCCACGGTACCGAGGAAGGCCCACTGCCACTGGGTGGCGGCGCCGTCCTTGTGGAAGACGTCCGCGGCGCGGATGCCGAAACCCACCAGAAGAGCGGCCTCGGAGAGGTAGTGACCCACCCGGTCGAGGTAGACGCCGGTCGTCGAGGTGACCTTGCGCCAGCGCGCGAGTTCGCCGTCCACGCAGTCCAGCAGCAGGTACAGCTGGATGAGCAGCATCCCCAGGATCGCGCCGGTGAGGCCCGGCACCAGCAGGGAGGCGCCCGCCGCGACCCCGGCGAGGATCATCAGGCCGGTGTACTGGTTGGGCGTGAGCCTGCTGTTCAGCAGCACCCGGGTGCAGCGCAGCGAGACCTCGCGCATGTACAGGCGCCCGGCCCAGTGCTCACCGCTGCGCCGGTCCTTGAGGCCGCCGGGGTGGACGACCGGACGGAGTTCAGCTAGTGACGGTTTTGGCATAGTCGGCGTAAGCGTCCCTGATCTGGTCGGTGGAGAGGGCGAGGTGCTCCAGGATCGTGTAGCGCCCGGGGCGGGTCTGCGGGGCGTACTCGACCGCCTTGACGAACTCCTCGGCGCTGAAGCCGATCTCCTGCGGCAGCACGGGCAGCCCGTGGCGGCGCAGCACCTCGACCATCAGCGCGGACTCCGTACGGGCGCCGCGCAGGTACATGGCGAAGGCGGCGCCGAGGCCGCACTGCTCGCCGTGGCTGGCGGCCCGCTTGGGGTAGAGCAGGTCGAAGGCGTGGTTGATCTCGTGGCAGGCGCCGGAGGCGGGGCGGCTGTCGCCGGCCACCGACATGGAGATGCCGGTGAGGACCAGGCCCTCGGCGAGCACCTGGAGGAAGCCGTCGTCGCCGACGCCGCCGGGGTGCCGCAGCACGGCCTCGCCGGCCTGCCGGGCCATGGCGGCGGCCAGGCCGTCGATGGCCTCGCCCGTCTCGCGGTGGGAGAGCTCCCAGTCCGCGACGGAGGAGATGTTGGAGATCGCGTCGCCGATGCCGGAGCGGACGAAGCGGGCCGGTGCCTCCCGGATCACGTCGAGGTCGATGACCACGGCGATCGGGTTGGGCACGCCGTAGGAACCGCGGCCCGCGTCGTTGTCCAGGGTGGCGACGGGCGAGCACAGGCCGTCGTGCGACAGGTTGGTCGCGACGGCCACCAGCGGCAGCCCGACCCGTGCGGCGGCGTACTTCGCACAGTCGATGATCTTGCCGCCGCCGAGGCCCACGACCGCGTCGTAGTGCCCCTTCTTCATGGCGTCGCCGAGCTTGATCGCGTCGTCCAGCGTGCCGCCGCCGACCTCGTACCAGGTGGCGCCGGGCAGCGCCGGGGCGAGCCGCTCGCGCAGCACCGCCCCGGAGCCGCCGCTGATGGCGATGGCCAGCTTGCCGGAGCTGGAGATCCGCTGGTCGGCGAGGACGCCGGCCAGGTCGTCCAGCGCTCCGGCGCGGATGTCGACGACGACCGGCGAGGGGATGAGCCTCGTCAGTACTGGCACGCGATCCCCCGGCCCTTGGCGAGGTCGTCGTGGTTGTCGATCTCGACCCACTTGACGTCGCCGATGGGCGCCACGTCGACCTTGAAGCCGCGGTTGACGAGCTCCTGGTAGCCGTCCTCGTAGTAGAGGTCGGGGTCGCGCTCGAAGGTGACCTTGAGGGCGTCCGCCAGCTCCTCGGCGGCCTCGCCCTCGATCAGGGTGACACCGATGTACTCACCGGTGGCCTCGGCCGGGTCCATCAGCTTGGTGATGCGCTGGACGCCCTTGTCGGGGTCCACGACGACCTTCATCTCCTCGTCGGCGAGCTGCTTCACCGTGTCGAGGGCGAGGATGATCTTCTGGCCGTTGCCGCGGGCGGCGAGCAGGGTCTTCTCGACGGAGACCGGGTGCACGGTGTCGCCGTTGGCGAGGATCACGTCGTGCTTGAGGGCGTCACGGCCGCACCACAGGGAGTAGGCGTTGTTCCACTCCTCGGCCTTGTCGTTGTCGATCAGGGTGAGCTTGAGGCCGTACTTGGCCTCCAGCGCCTCCTTGCGCGCGTACACGGCCTCCTTGCGGTAACCGACGATGATCGCGACCTCGGTCAGGCCGATCTCGGCGAAGTTGCCCAGGGTGAGGTCGAGGATGGTGGTGTCACCGTCGACCGGCACCAGAGCCTTGGGCAGAGTGTCGGTGTAGGGACGCAGACGCCGTCCGGCGCCGGCGGCCAGCACGAGGCCGATCATGCGGGTTCTCCTGATTCGTCGTGTACTGCGGGCGCCCCGGAGGACACCCAGAAGCGGATGCTCTCGACGAGCACCGTGAGTGCGATGGCGGTCGCGAGGACCGTCAGCGCGATCGTGAAACCTCGGCCGTGCCACAGGGCGGCGGCGATGGAGACCGCCAGGATCCGTCCCTCGTGCCCGCCGATCGCCCGCACCAGCCAGTGGGGGGGCGCACCGGTGCCGCCGCGGATGCGGTACACCGTGTCGTAGTGATGGTAGGCGACCGCGGCCACCAGGCCGAAAGCCGCGGGCAGGGCGCCGGGCGCTCCGGAGGTCGCGGCGAGGCTGAGGACGAGCCCGTATTCGGCGGCCCGGAACACGGGCGGCACGAGCCAGTCGAGGGGGCCCTTGAGCGGGTGCGCGACGGCCACCCCGGCCAGGATGCCGTAGACGACGGCCTGGGGCAGGGCCCGCCAGGTGCCGACGGTGCCCGCGGTGAGCGGCCAGACGAACAGCGCGGCGGCCCCGAGGACCGCCCAGTAGGGGGCGCTGTAGCGGCCCGCGGCCATGGTGCGCCCGAGGGTGCGGCTCGCGAGTTCCGCGAGCGGCCCGGAGTCTGCCAGGTCGGCGAGCGCGCGGGCGGCCCGGTCGGTCCGCTTCGCCTTGCGGGTGAGCGAGCGCAGTACGCGGCCCGCGGTCGTGTAGCAGGCGGCGAAGCCGCAGCCGACGAGCAGCGCGTAGAAGACGACGCGGGGCGTGGTGAGGGCGGTGAGGACCGCGATCATCGCCCAGCGCTCGCCGATGGGCAGCACGATCATGCGGCGGACCCAGACCGTCCAGCCGACGCTGTCGAGCCGGTCGGAGAGGGCGGCGGTGGGGCTGGTGTTGGCCGCGGCGTCGTGGTTGGCCTCGTTGAAGGAGAAGTCGACGACGTGGCGGCAGGTCTGGAGGACCATCGCGCCGAGGGCGAGCGCCCAGACGTCGTCGGTGCCGCCGCCGCGGGCCGCGCCGACGGCGAGCCCCGCGTAGTAGGCGTACTCCTTGGCGCGGTCGAAGGTCGCGTCGAGCCAGGCGCCGAGCGTGGAGTACTGCAGGGAGTAGCGGGCCAGCTGGCCGTCCGTGCAGTCCAGGACGAAGGAGAAGAGGAGCAGCACGCCCGCGGCGACGAAGCCGGGGCGGGTGCCGGTGGCCGCGCAGCCCGCCGCGATCAGGGCGGTGAGCAGCGAGGCGGTGGTGACCTGGTTGGGGGTGAGGCCGCGGCGGGCGCACCAGCGCGCGAGGTAGCGGGAGTACGGGCTGATGCAGAAGGTGGTGAAGAAGCCGTCGCGGGACTTCACGGCGGAGCGCAGCCGTACGGCCTCGTCGTCGACGGCCCGGACGTCGGCCTCGGCCTTGGCCCTGATGTCGGCGTCGGCGGGCACGGTGGCGACGAGGACGCCGAGGTCGGGGCGGTGGAGCGGGACGCCGTCGGCTTCCAGCCGGTGGGCGAGGGCGTCGGGCAGGCCGGCCTCGGGGCCGCCTTCCGGCAGGGCCTGCCCGACCGCGCGCGTCAGGGCACCGCGTGCCTCGGGCCGCGCGGTCAGCGCGCCCTCCACGGCGGCCGCGGGGAAGCGGGGGTCGGTCAGGGCCAGGCGCAGGGCGTGGACGTGGCCCACGAAACGCGCGTCGACGAGCGCGACGCGCTCGTCCGCGGGGACGGCGGCGAGCTCGGTGGCGGCGGCGGTGGCGTCAGTGGCCACGCGTACGCCGAAGCCGAGGGACCGCAGGTCGGCCTCGAGGGAGGAGCCTGCGGGCGGCGAACCGGTGACGATGGCGGTCGACAGACGAACTCACTCCTTGGAAGCGGATGCGGCCGCCTCGGGTCCGCGGGGCGTCCGGGCAGCGGGCGTGGCACGCGCCGGCCGGGTGCGGCGGGCGGCGTGCGGGCACGTCGGCAGAGGCTATCGGATCACCGGAAGGTGTCGTTCACCGCACGTGCACCGGTGCTTCCCACCACTGACAGGACGCGCGGACCGCGCGCGGGGTTCCCAGGGGGCGCGGAGCGGGGGCGGACCGAAGTGAACGAACGGGACCCTTATGCGTGGCTGGATTAGGGTGCCGTCATGACTTGGCTGATCACAGGTGGGGCCGGATACATCGGGGCGCACGTGGCGCGGGCGATGGTGGACGCCGGGGAGCGGGTGGCCGTGCTGGACGACCTGTCCACCGGCGCCGCCGAGCGGCTGCCCGCGGAGTGCGTGCTGGTGCGCGGGTCGGTCCTGGACCGTGAGCTGCTCGACCGGACGCTCTCCGGGCTCGGGGTCACGGGTGTGGTGCACCTGGCGGCGAAGAAGCAGGTCGGGGAGTCGGTGGAGAAGCCGCTGCTCTACTACCGGGAGAATGTGCACGGCCTGACGGTCCTGCTGGAGGCCGTGGTCGCGGCGGGCGTCCGGAGCTTCGTGTTCTCCTCCTCCGCGGCCGTCTACGGCATGCCGGACGTGGATCTCGTCACGGAGGCGACGCCGTGCCTGCCGATGAATCCGTACGGGGAGACCAAGCTGGCGGGCGAGTGGCTGGTGCGCGCCACCGGGGCCGCGCACGGGATCTCCACCGCGTGCCTGCGCTATTTCAACGTGGCGGGCGCGGCCGTGCCGGAGCTGGCCGACACCGGGGTCTACAACATCATTCCGATGATGTTCGACCGGCTCACGCGGGGCGAGAGCCCGCGCATCTTCGGTGACGACTACGACACCCCCGACGGCACCTGTGTCCGTGACTACATCCACATCGAGGATCTGGCGACCGCGCACCTGGCGGCGGCCCAGCGGCTCGACGGGCGGCCGGACACGGGCGACCTCACGCTGAACGTCGGCACCGGCCGGGGCGTGTCGGTGCGGGAGATGGCGGACCTGATCGCCGAGATCACCGGGCACCACGAGCCGGCCGCCCTCGTCGAGCCGCGCCGTCCGGGCGACCCGGCGCGCGTCGTGGCGTCGAACGAGCTGATCGCGAAGGAGCTGGGCTGGAGCCCGGTGCACGACGTGCGGAGCATGGTCACCTCGGCGTGGGAGGGCTGGTGCCACCACCACCCGGGGGCACGTCGCCACTGACCGGTGTGAACCTCACCGGAAAGCATCGCCGCGGCGGTGCTTTTCGGCGGCCGCTTCCGGCGCTTTTCGGCCTGATGCCGGTGGAGCGCGGGCGGACCGGCGCGGCCGCCGTGTGTGGACGATCACATCGGGGTCGCCGGTGCCGTCCGCGCACGGGCCCGGCGGGACGCGCCGCGCCGCTGCCGGCCGGGCCCGGAAATGCCCTCCGACCTGCGGAGCCGATCCGGCGGGCGGTTCGGTGGCGGGCGCTGGGCCTTGCGGCTGGCGCCGGGCGGCCATGCGGAGCACGTGGCAGGACTCCATCGTTGACGCCACGGCGGGGTACGGCAGACTTGAGGGTTCGAAGACCGACAACGAGGATGGTCAATGCCGATCACATCTGCCAAGGGCCCGTCCGCCGACGACTCGGCGGTCCCCACCTCCGACGGCGCAGCTGAACCGATCATGCTGGAACTGGTCGACGAGTCCGGCAGAACCATCGGCACCGCGGAGAAGCTCTCCGCCCATGTCGCCCCGGGCCGGCTGCACCGCGCGTTCTCGGTCTTCCTCTTCGACGACGAGGGGCGGCTGCTGCTCCAGCGCCGCGCGCTGGGGAAGTACCACTCCCCCGGCGTCTGGTCGAACACCTGCTGCGGGCACCCGTACCCGGACGAGCCGCCGTTCGTCGCCGCGGCCCGCCGTACGGGCGAGGAGCTGGGCGTGGCGCCCGCGCTGCTGCGCGAGGCCGGGACGGTGCGCTACAACCACCCCGATCCCGCGTCCGGCCTGGTCGAGCAGGAGTACAACCACCTGTTCGTCGGGACCGTGACGGCCGGGCTGCACCCGGACCCGGAGGAGGTCGAGGAGACGGCCTTCGTGACCCCGGCGGAGCTCGACGCGATGCGGGAGAAGTTCACGTTCTCGGCGTGGTTCATGGACGTCCTGGACACCGCGCGCCCCGCGGTGCGCGAGGTCACCGGGGGCGCAGGGGGCTGGTGACGGGCGCGCCGATCGGGAGGGCGGCCCAGACCACCTTGCCGCCGCCCGCGGTGTGCTCGACGTCGCAGAGGCCGCCCGCCTCGTCCGAGATGGTCTTGACCAGCAGCAGCCCCCGGCCGCCGATGCGGTCGTCGTCCGCCTCCAGGGGCTTGGGCCGGTAGGGGTGGTCGTCCTCGACGGCCACCCGTACCCAGTGCGGTCCGATGGAGACCTCCACGGCCACCTCGGGCGAGAGCAGCGCCGCGTGCTGCACGGCGTTGGTGACCAGCTCCGAGACGATCAGCAGCAGGCCGTGCAGGAGGTCGTCCCGCAGCGGCACCCGCTGGTGGCCGAGGAGGTCGCGGACGGCGTGTCTGGCCCGGGGTACGGAGGAGTCCAGCGCGGGAGCCGTGAACCGCCAGGCGCCGTCGAACTCGATCGGCCTGCGGGGCGGAGCCTGTCCCGGTTCCGGCGGGACGCTCCCGAGGATTTCCATGTCCGATACCAACCCCTCACCCTGGTCGACCGCACCATCGAGTGTTGGGAACTTAAGGGTCCGCACCGGCGTTCTGAGCAGAAGTCGACGTCTATCGACGGGATTTGATCGCGCGCGTATGCCACGGTCACTCACGCGACTGTTCCTGGCCGCCCTTCCCGCTGTCCGCTGAACGATCCGGAGCAACTTCTTCCGAGACCAGGGTGACGACGCGCCGTCCGCCGACGCCGAGGGCGATCAGGCCGAGCCCGTCGAAGAGCAGGGCGAGGGAAAAGAAGGTGCCGATGACGTAGCGGCTGCTGTGCGGCCAGTCGCCCAGCACCAGGATGCCCAGCAGCAGCCCGAAGGCGCCCTGGAGGAGCGTCCAGCCGAACTGCGGCCCCCGCACCACCAGGCTGCCCACCAGCCGGAAGACACCGCCGGTGAGGAAGAGCAGCGCCGCGAACATGGTCAGCCCCACCGCGGCCACTTCAGGCCGCCGGATCACCACCACGCCGGCGGCGATGTTCAGCGCGGCGACCACCACGCCGAGCCAGAAGAAGTTGCTGTCCCGCGACTGCACGGCGTGCGCCAGGCCGACGACACCGCCGATCAGCAGCAGCCAGCCGAAGAGCAGCATCGTGGTGAGGGTCGCGAAGCCCGCGTAGGCCAGCCCGACCAGTCCGGCGAGGACCAGGATGCCGCCCAGCAGCGCCAGCACCCCGAAGCGGCGGCTGAGCACGTCGCCCGCCGTCCGCGCCCGTCTCGTGCCCCTGGACATGAGCGCCTCCTCGTAGCGCCCCCTGCTTCCGATGCTAGGCCGGATCATGGAATCGCGCCCCGGATAGCATCCGGCCATGGAGCCCGCACTGCATCTCGACATCGCCGACGGCACCGCGACCGTCCGCATCGCCAACCCCGCCAAGCGGAACGCCATGACGAACGGCATGTGGCGGGCCCTGCCCGGACTGCTGGAGCGCTGTGCCGCCGATCCGGCCGTGCGCGTCCTGGTGCTCACCGGGGAGGGCGACACCTTCTGCGCGGGCGCCGACATCTCCTCGCTGACCGACGGCGGCGAGGGCTCGCGCGATCTGGCCGTCGCCGCCGAGGAGGCGCTCGCCGCCTTCCCCAAGCCGACGGTCGCGGCCGTCCGCGGCTACTGCGTGGGCGGCGGCTGCCAGCTCGCGGCCGCCTGCGACCTGCGCTTCGCCGCGGAGAGCGCCTCGTTCGGAGTGACCCCGGCGCGGCTGGGCATCGTCTACGCGGCGTCGTCCACCCGGCGGCTGGTCGACCTGGTCGGACCGGCCACCGCCAAGTACCTGTTGTTCTCCGCCGAGTTGATCGACACCGAACGGGCGCTGCGCACGGGCCTGGTGGACGAGGTGTGGCCCGCGGACGCGCTGGACAAGCGGGTCGCGGAGTTCGCCCGGGTGCTGGCCTCCCGCTCGCAGCTCACCCAGGCGGCGGCGAAGGAGTTCGCGGCCGGGCGCACGGACCGGGTGGCGCACTGGGGCGAGCAGGCACGGGGCAGCGGTGACACGGCGGAGGGCGTGGCCGCCTTCCTGGAGCGGCGGGCCCCGAGCTTCGAGTGGTCGGTCGGCAGCGCTCCCTGACGGCGACTGACGGCGACTCCGGCAGTCGCTCCGACAGGCGACTCCGGTGGGCGACTCCGGTGGGCGACTCCGACGGGCGGGGGAGGGCCGGACCCCCGTCCCGGTCCTCCCCCGCCTGGTCGGCGCCCGTCCGGCGGCTCTCAGCCGAAGAGCTCGCCGGACGCGGTCTCCACTCCCCGCGCGCGCCACTCGGCGACGAGGTCCGCCGGGGCCTTCTCCGGGGAACCCGCGTCGTACGGCGGCTGCGGGTCGTACTCGATGAGCAACTGGACCGACTGCGCCACCCGGTCCCCCGCGATCCGCCCCACGAGCGTGAGGCCCATGTCGATACCGGAGGAGACCCCGGCGGCGGTCACGTACTTGCCGTCGGTGACGACGCGCTCCCCCGTGGACTCGACGCCGTACGAGGCCAGTTGCTCCAGGTGCAGCCAGTGCGAGGTGGCGCGGCGGCCCGTCAGGAGCCCCGATTCGGCGAGGATCAGGGAGCCGGTGCACACGGATGTCGTCCACGTCGTGGTCCGGTCGACGGCCCGCAGCCACTCGGGCACGGCGCCGGACTCCACCGCGGTGAGGGCGGCGGGGCCGCCGGGCACCACGACGATGTCGGGGGCGGTGACCTCGTCGAGCGAGGCGTCGGCGAGCAGCGCGAGCCTGCCGTTGTCGTTGCGCACCGGACCCGGCCGCTCGGCGACGAACACGGCGTCCGCGCCGGGCAGGTTGCCGAGCGTCTCGAACGGTCCGATGGCGTCGAGGGCGGTGAAGCCGGGGTAGAGGAGCAGGGCGATCTGCATGGACGTCCTTTCGGGCGGTGACGGGCCCTCAGGCCGGGGTCAGGGGCTGGAAGCGGCGCCGGTATTCGGCGGGCGAGGCGCCCAGGGACCGCACGAAGGCGCGGCGCATGGCCTCCGGCGTGCCGTAGCCGCAGGCGCGTGCGATCTTGTCGACGCTGTCGTCGGTGTCCTCCAGCAGGCGGCGCGCGGCCTCCAGGCGGACCCGGTCGACGTAGCGGCCGGGGGTCATGCCGACCTCGCTGTGGAAGGCGCGGGCGAAGTGCCGGGGCGACAGGCCCGAGCGGGCGGCGAGCGCGTCGACGGAGAGGTCGGCGTCGGGATGCTCGACGACCCAGTGCTGGATGTCGCGCAGCGGCGCCCGCCGGGCGGTCTGGGCCGCCAACTGGGCGCTGAACTGGGTCTGGTTGCCGGGGCGGCGCAGGAAGACGACGAGGTTGCGGGCGGCGGCGAGCGCCTGCTCCCGCCCCAGGTCCTCCTCGATGAGGGCGAGCGCGAGGTCGATGCCCGCGGTGACGCCCGCCGAGGTGGCGATGTTCCCGTCGCGTACGTAGATGGGGTCGGGCTCCACCGTGACGGCGGGGAACCGCTGGGCGAGGGCGGAGCAGAGTGCCCAGTGGGTCGTCGCGCGGCGGCCGTCGAGCAGCCCGGCCGCGGCGAGCAGGAACGCGCCGGTGCACACGGACACCACGCGCTCGGCACGCGGGGCGTTCTCGCGCAGCCAGTCGACCAGCCCCGGGTCGGGGGCACGGGTGCCGTCGCCGCCGGGGACGATCAGGGTGTGCGGGACACCCGCCTCGTCGAGCGAGCTGTCGGGCGTGAGCCGCAGGCCGCTGCTGGTGCGGACGGGCCCGCCGTCGAGGGTGGCGGTGCGCACCCGGTACGCCCCCGTGTCACCGATGCTGGAGCCGCCGCCGGTGAACACTTCGAGGGGGCCGGTCACATCGAGACTCAGCACCTCCTCGAAGAGGACGATCAACACATTCCGGCGGGGCGTCATGACAACCATGTTGATCGACTCCACTTGCGTCCGCAATGACGAGCTTCCCACCTTTCCTGCCACCGGCTCCGCCCTTCCGGCCGTACCGACCAGTCGGTAATCTGCGGGACATGACCACTGCCGAGCGTCTTCCCGAGCGCGCCGCGCGCCGTTGTTACATCGCCCTCAACACGCTCCACGCCGCCCTGTATTTCACCCCGGAGATCCGCGAGGAGCTGGCGGCGCTGGGCGTCGACAACCCACGGGCCGTCAACTTCGCGGCGCGGACCGCCGCGTTCGGGCGGACGGGCGCCGGGCTGGTGACGGCGACGTTCTACAACTACAGGCACGAGACCGTCGCGGAGCACGTCCCCGGCATCTGGGACGTCACCTCGCCCGAGGAGGTGCTCGCGGCCCGGCGGCGCGCCTGCGACACCGCGCTGCGCCGCCTCCTCGGCGACGACACCGTCGCCTCGCCCGGGATGGCGGAGGCCGCCCGGCTCGCGCTGCGCGCCACCGAGGCGTGCTCCCGTGGCGGCCGCCCGCTGTACGCGGCCCACGCCGACCTGCCGGTGCCGGAGGCTCCGCACGTCGCGCTCTGGCACGCCGCGACGCTGCTGCGCGAACACCGGGGCGACGGCCATGTGATGGCCCTCGTCCGGGCCGGGCTCGACCCGGTGGAGGCGCTCGTCAGCCACAGCGCGAGCGGCCGCGGCATGAGCCGGAAGTGGATCCGCGCCACACGCGGCTGGACCGAGGAGGAGCTGGACGCGGGCCTGGAGCGGCTGCGGAAGCGCGGACTGCTCGACGCCGACGGCCACTTGACGGAGGCGGGCACCGCCCTGCGCGCGGAGCTGGAGGAGGAGACGGACCGCCTGGACGCGGCCCCGTACGAGCACCTGGGGGCGGCGGGCGTCGCGCGCCTCACCGAGCTGGCGGGGGGCTTCGCCTCGGCGGTGACGGCGGCGGGCGCCTTCCCGGCGGACCTCATCGGCGCGGCCTGAGCCGACGGGCCGCGGGGCGCGCGCACGGCGTTGTCGGTGGCACCTGCCACAATGCAGGTCACAGCTCGAAGAGAAAGCGGAGCGTGATCGTGACGGCAGCGGGTGCGTCGACCGAGGACAGGATCGCAGGCAGGATCGCCGAGGAGCTCGGCGTGCGGGAACGGCAGGTCAAGGCCGCCGTCGGCTTGCTCGACGGCGGTTCGACCGTGCCGTTCATCGCCCGCTACCGCAAGGAAGCGACCGAGATGCTCGACGACGCGCAGCTGCGCGCCCTCGAGGAGCGGCTGCGCTATCTGCGGGAGCTGGAGGACCGCCGCACGGCGGTCCTGGAATCCGTGCGCGCCCAGGGCAAGCTGGACGGGGCGCTGGAGGCGCGGATCCTCGCGGCCGATTCCAAGGCCCGGCTGGAGGACATCTATCTGCCCTTCAAGCCCAAGCGGCGCACCAAGGCGCAGATCGCCCGGGAGGCGGGCCTGGAGCCGCTGGCGGACGGGCTGCTCGCCGGCCCCGGGGCCGAGCCGCTCGCCGCGGCCGCGGCCTTCGTCTCCGCCGACCGCGGCGTCGCGGACGCGGCCGCCGCGCTGGAGGGCGCCCGCGCCATCCTGACCGAGCGCTTCGGCGAGGACGCGGACCTGATCGGCGAGCTGCGCGAGCGCATGTGGACGCGCGGGCGGGTCGCGGCGAAGGTGCGGGAGGGCAAGGAGGAGGCCGGCGCGAAGTTCGCCGACTACTTCGACTTCGCCGAGCCCTTCACCCAGCTGCCTTCGCACCGGGTGCTGGCCATGCTGCGCGGTGAGAAGGAGGAGGTCCTCGACCTCACGCTGGAGCCGGAGGAGCCGTCCGCCGCCGAGGGCCCGACCGCGTACGAGCAGGCCATCGCCCGGCGGTTCGGGATCGCCCAGCGGGGCCGCCCCGCGGACAAGTGGCTGGCCGACACCGTGCGCTGGGCCTGGCGCACCCGCGTCCTCGTCCACCTCGGCATCGACCTGCGGCTGCGGCTGCGGCAGGCCGCCGAGGACGAGGCCGTCCGGGTCTTCGCCGCCAACCTCCGCGACCTGCTGCTCGCCGCCCCGGCGGGCACGCGCGCCACGATGGGCCTCGACCCCGGCTTCCGCACGGGCGTGAAGGTCGCCGTCGTGGACGCGACCGGCAAGGTCGCCGCGACGGACACCGTCTACCCCCACGTGCCGCAGCAGAAGTGGGACGCGTCGCTCGCCACCCTGGCGCGGCTCGCCCGCGAGCACGGCGTCGAGCTGGTCGCGATCGGCAACGGCACCGCCTCCCGCGAGACCGACAAGCTCGCCACGGACCTGATCTCCCGCCACCCCGAGCTGGGCCTGACCAAGGTGATGGTGTCGGAGGCGGGCGCCTCGGTGTACTCGGCGTCCGCGTTCGCCTCGCAGGAGCTGCCGGAGCTCGATGTGTCCCTCCGGGGCGCGGTCTCCATCGCCCGGCGCCTCCAGGACCCGCTCGCCGAGCTGGTCAAGATCGACCCCAAGTCCATCGGCGTCGGCCAGTACCAGCACGACCTGTCCGAGGTGAAGCTGTCCCGCTCCCTCGACGCGGTCGTGGAGGACTGTGTGAACGGCGTCGGCGTCGACGTGAACACCGCGTCCGTGCCCCTGCTCGCCCGGGTCTCCGGGATCAGCGCGGGCCTCGCGGAGAACATCGTCGCCCACCGCGACACCAACGGCCCCTTCCCGTCCCGGAAGAAGCTCAAGGACGTGGCCCGGCTCGGGCCCAAGGCGTTCGAGCAGTGCGCGGGCTTCCTCCGGATCCGCGGCGGGGACGAGCCGTTGGACCAGTCCGGCGTCCACCCCGAGGCGTACCCCCTGGCCCAGGCGATCGCCAAGGCGACGGCCGGCAGGACCGGCAAGGTCGCGGCTGTCATGGGCGAGCGGGAGGTGCTGCGCTCGCTGCGCCCCGAGGACTTCGTCACCGACTCCTTCGGCCTGCCGACCGTCACCGACGTCCTGCGCGAGCTGGAGAACCCGGGGCGCGACCCGCGGCCCGAGTTCCGGACGGCGACCTTCAAGGACGGCGTCGAGAAGATCGCCGACCTGACGCCGGGGATGCTCCTGGAGGGCGTCGTCACCAATGTGGCCGCCTTCGGCGCCTTCGTCGACATCGGTGTGCACCAGGACGGTCTGGTGCATGTGTCGGCGATGTCGAAGAACTTCGTCAAGGACCCGCGGGACGTCGTGAAGCCCGGTGACATCGTGCGGGTGAAGGTCATGGATGTGGACATCCCGCGGAAGCGGATCTCGCTGACGCTGCGGCTTGATGACGAGGCGTCGGCTTCTTCGGGGCGGGCCGCCCCGAAGGCCGAGCGCGCGCCGCGCGGTGACCGTCCCGGTCGGGGGGCGGTGGCGCCGCGGCCTCGACGGGACAGTGACGGTGGGAACGGCGGGGGCGGGGCGATGGCCGACGCGCTGCGGCGCGCGGGCCTGTTGGACCCCAAGCGCCGCTGAATTCATACCTCATCCGGTTGTGCCCACCGACCCGCACCCGAAACAGGGTCCGGGGCTCTGCCCCGGCAGGAGAACCACCCTTGCCCCACATACCCACCGAGCTCACCGCCGACTGCGCCGACTGTTTCGGGCTGTGCTGCACCGTGCCCGCGTTCGCCGCCTCGTCGGACTTCGCCGTCGACAAGCCGGCCAGGACGCCCTGCGGCAATCTGCGGGCCGACTTCCGCTGCGGCATACACACCGAATTGCGGCAGCGCGGCTTTCGCGGCTGTACGGTCTACGACTGCTTCGGGGCCGGGCAGAAGGTCTCGCAGGTGACCTTCGGGGGGCGGGACTGGCGGCGGGAGCCGGACGGGGCGGGGCTCATGTTCGACGTGTTCCCGGTCATGCGGGACCTGCACGAGCTGCTGCGGTACCTGACCGAGGCGCGGGCCCTGCGGGCGGCGCGCCCGGTGCACGCCGAGCTGACCCGGGCGCTGGAGGAGACCGAGGCCCTCACCCGGCAGGACCCCGAGGCCCTGGCGGCGGTGGACGTGGGCGCGGTCCGGCAGGCCGTCAACCCCCTGCTGCTGCGCGCCAGTGAGCTCGCGCGCGCCGGGCTGCGCGGCGGGAAGAAGGAGCGCAGGGGCGCCGATCTCATCGGGGCCCGGCTCAGGGGCGCCGACCTGCGGGGCGCCAATCTGCGCGGGGCGCTGCTGATAGGCGCCGACCTGCGGGGCGCCGACCTGCGCACGGCCGACCTCATCGGCGCCGATCTGCGCGGAGCGGATCTGCGGGGCGCGGATCTCACCGACGCCCTCTTCCTCGTCCAGTCCCAGCTCGACGCCGCGAAGGGCGACGGCGGCACCGTGGTGCCGCCGTCGCTGACCCGCCCGGCGCACTGGTAGCCGCCGGGCGGGTGCCGGGCCTCCGTCACACGGAGGCGTTCCGCTCCGGGAAGTCCGGCAGCGTCCGCTCGAACAGCCAGGGGTGGATCAGGCCGGCCAGCGGCCGCCCGGCCGTCCGTTCCGCGTGGGCGACGAACGCGTCGGTGTCCGCGCTGCCGCCGCGGTGCGCGTCGTGCCAGGTGCGCAGCACCGTGAAGAAGCGCTCGTCGCCCAGCGCGAGCCGCAGGGCGTGCAGGGTGCACGCGCCGCGCACGTAGATCCGGTCGTCGAAGATGCGGCTGCGCCCGGGGTCGCCGATGCGCAGGTTCTGCCGGCGGCGGGACAGCTCGCGGTGCGCCTGGACGGCGAGGGTGTGGGCGTCGTCCTCGTCGATGTGCTCGGACCACAGCCACTCCGCGTAGGTGGCGAACCCCTCGTTGAGCCAGATGTGCTGCCAGTCGGCGAGGCTGACGCTGTTCCCGTACCACTGGTGGGCGATCTCGTGGGCCACGAGCGTCTCCGAGCCGCGCCGCCCGTCCATGTGGTTGCTGCCGAAGACGGACAGCGTCTGGTTCTCGACGGGCGCCGCGAGCTCGGCATCGACGACGACCGCGCCGTACGACTCGAAGGGGTACGGGCCGAAGAGCTCCGTGAAGGCGCGCAGCATCTCCGGCTGGCGGGCCAGGTCGTGCCGGGCCTGCTCGGCGAGGTGGGCGGGGTAGGCGTTGTGCAGGGGGACGGGCGAGCCGCTGCTCTCCGTGTCGTGCGTCTCGTGGGCGAACCTGCCGGTGTAGACGGCCGCGAGGTAGGAGGCCATGGGCCCGGGGTGATGGTAGGTCCAGCTCACCGATCCGTCGTCGAGGTCCCGGCGTTCGCGCAACGTGCCGTTGGCGAGCGCGTGGTGTCCTTCGGGGACCCGGACCGTGACGGTGTAGGCGGCCTTGTCGTCGGGCCGGTCGTTGCACGGGAACCACGAGGGTGCCCCGAGTGGCTGGGAGGCGACGAGGGTGCCGTCGTGGCCGTCGCCGGTGCGGTCCCAGCCGATCGCGCCGAACGGCGTCCGCACGGGCGCGGGGTTGCCGCCGTAGCGGATGTCGGCGGTGAAGGACTGGCCCTCGGCGAGCGGCCGTTCGGTGGTGAGCACGGTCTTGCCGTCGCGCTGCCGCACGGCGACCGGCGTGCCGTCGATCTCCGCGGAGTGCACGGTGAGCCGCGCCAGGTCGAGTTCGACCCGGCGCGTGCTCCGGTTGGCGACCGCCCGGATGCGGGCGTGCCCGTCGAGCCAGGCCGTGTCGGGCTCGTAGGCGAGCCGCAGGTCGTAGGCGAGGGTGCGGTGGCCGTACGAGCCGTGGCGCGGGAAGTAGCGGACCGCGCCGTCGTCCGTACGGTCCGCCCGGTCGCCGCCGCTGCTGGCCGCGGCCGCGGTCAGCGGGAGGGCCGCCGCGGCCGTGAGCAGGGCGCGGCGGCTGCACGGGAAACGCTCCCGGAAGGTCATGCGGACCCGCTCCTCACGCCACACGCTCCCCGGCGATCGGGTTGCCCGCCCAGCGGGTCCCGGCGGGCACGGACTCGCCGCGCATCACCAGGGACGAGGGCGCGATGGCGGCGTGGGCGCCGATGGTGGTGCCGGGCAGGACGATGCCGTGCGGGCCCAGCGAGGCGCCCTCGGCGAGGTGGACGGTGTCCATCCGCATGATCCGGTCGTGGAAGAGGTGCGTCTGGAGGACGCAGCCGCGGTTGACGCTGACGCCGTCGCCGAGGGTGATCAGGTCGGTCTCGGGGAGCCAGTGGGTGTCGCACCACACGCCGCGGCCGATCCGGGCGCCGAGGCTGCGCAGCCACCAGTTGAGGACCGGGGTGCCGGTGAAGGGGCCCGCCATCCAGGGCACGGCGAGGGACTCGACGAAGGTGTCGTACAGCTCGTTGCGCCAGACGAAGGAGCTCCACAGCGGGGCCTCCCCCGCCTTGAAGCGGCCCATCAGCAGCCACTTGGCCGCTGTGGCGGTGAGCCCGGCGGCGGCGGCCGCGGCCAGCAGCAGCGGGGCGCCGACGGCGGCGGCGAGCCCCGGCCCGCCGGTGTCGAGCGCGTCCTGCTCGCCCAGCATGACCAGTTCGGCGAACGCGAAGCCGATGATCAGCGGCAGGACGCGGCACGCCTCGACGGCCATCCGGGCGAGGACGAGGCGGCGCGGCGGCTCGAACGTCCGGCCCGCTTCGGCGACGGTCGCGACGCGGGGCAGCGGCATCGCGGGCCGGCCCAGCCAGGATCCGCCCGGCTCGCCGTGCTCGGGGGTGTCGGAGAGGACGCCGACCAGACCGTGGTCGGGGACGGCGCGGCCGGGGCCCACGATGCCGGAGTTGCCGACGAAGGCGCGCCGGCCGATGTGCGCGGTGCCCAGGCGCATCCGGCCGCCGCGCAGTTCGTAGGGGGCGACCAGGGTGTCGTCGGCGAGGAACGCGCCGTCCTCGACGGTGAGCAGCGAAGGCAGCGGCAGCACCGTGGAGATCTCGGCGCGCTTGCCGACCCGGGCGCCGAGGAGGCGCATCCAGACGGGGGTGGCCAGGCCCGCGTAGAGCGGGAAGAGGCTGGACCGGGTCGAGTCGAGCAGCCGGGTCACCATCCAGGCGCGCCAGGCGACGCCGCCGGTGGCGGGGTGGTCGCCGGGCTTGATGCCGCGCCCGAGGAGCCGGACCACGGCGGCGACGAGCAGGGCCCAGCACAGGGTGGTGGCGATGGTGAGGACGGGTGCCGCGGCGAGCAGCAGCAGCGACACGGAGAGCAGTGTGGAGCAGCCCTTGACCAGGTAGTAGGTGCCGACGAGCGCGGGCAGCGCGGCGACGGTGGGCAGCAGCGGCAGGGCCGCGAGGCTCAGCGCGTAGGCGAGCCGGGTGCGGCGGGACATCCGCGGCACGGGCGGGTTGGGCCGGTTGCGGCGGGTGCCGCGGCCGGCGCCGGGCCTGAACGGGCCCTTGGCGCGGCCGGCGTACGGCTCGGGCCGTCCGGCCTGCTGCGGGCGGACGCGCGCGGCGCGGCGGTTCTTGAGGGACGCCCGGGAGGCGGCACGGCCCGGACGGTCGGCCCCGTGGTGGGTGGGCGCGTCCGTCACGCAGTCCGTCGCGCGGCCGACGGCGGCCCCGTCCGTGACGAGCGCGGTCGCCGGCACGGCGTCGCGGGCGACCCGCCCGACGGACACGGTGTCCGCGGGGCGCGGCACCGCCGCCTCTTCCGTGCGGCCGGGCGCGGTGGCGCGGTGGGCCGGGGTGCCCGTCCCGCGGGCGGCCGCGCGGCGCGGCCGCGCCGGGGAGCCCTCCCAGGTCTCGCCCGCGGGGATGTGGCCGTCCAGGCAGGCGCCGGAGGTGAGTTCGGCGTTGGCGCCCAGGGAGGCGCCGGGCATCAGCATGCTGCGGTGGGCGACCCGGGCGCCCGCGCCGATCTTCACGGCGCCGACGCGCAGGAGTCCGCCGTCCAGCCACCAGCCGGAGATGTCGGCCTCGGGCTCGACGGCGCTGCCGTCGCCGAACTCGGCGAGGCCGGTCACCGGCGGCATGGCGTGCAGGGCCACGCCCCGGCCCGCCGTGCAGCCCAGGGCGCGGGCGTACCAGGCCGCCCAGGGGGTGCCGAGGAGGGCGGGCACGCCGAAGGCGGCGACGGTGCGTTCGGCGGCCCACAGGCGCAGGTGGACGCGGCCGCCGCGGGGGTAGGCGCCCGGGGTGATGCCGCGGGTCAGCGTGCGGGCGGCCACGGCGCCGACGGCGAACCGGGCCGGCGCGCTGAAGAGCACCACCCAGCCGACGAGCACCAGCCACCAGGAGGTGTGCGGTGCCCAGGCCTCGGGGGCCAGCAGTCCGAGCACGTTGTCGGCGGCGGCGAGGCCGACGAGGCCGCGCAGCCCGGCGACGCCGAACAGGGCGCACTGCACGAGGATCTGGGCCGCGCCGGTGCGCCGTCGCACCGGGCGTACGGTGCGCACCTCGTGCGGGGCGGACGCGGCCGCCGCGGGGGCGAGGGAGTCGATGTGCACGGCCATGTCGCGCAGGACGGGGTGCCGGTAGAGGCCGGCGACGGAGACGCCGGGGTGGTGCTCGCGCAGGGCGGAGGCCATGCGGGCGGCGGTGAGGCTGGTGCCGCCGAGGGAGACGAAGTCGGAGTCGGCGGTGGGCCGGGTGCCGAGGAGCTGCTCCCACAGGAGGGCCAACTGGGCGGCCGTGCCGTGGAGTTCCTCGCCCTCGTCGTCGCGCTGCGGCAGCGGCCAGGGCAGGGCGTCGCGGTCGACCTTGCCGGAGGTGCGGGTGGGCAGCTCGTCGACCTCGGCGAGGACGGGGACGAGGGCGGCGGGCAGCCGTTCGGCCAGCAGCGCTCTCGCCTTGTGCCGGTCGTAGCCGCCGTCCGGCAGTACGTAGCCGACGAGGAGCTTGCCGCCGGCCGGGGTGGTGCGCACGGCCGCGGCGGCGCCGTGCACGCCGGGCAGGGCGCTCAACGCGGCGTCGATCTCGCCGAGTTCGAGGCGGCGTCCGCCGATCTTGATCTGGTCGTCGGCGCGGCCCGCGAAGACCAGGCCCTCGGGGTCGGCGCGGACGAGGTCGCCGGTGCGGTAGGCGCGGTCGGTGTCCAGGGCCGCGGAGGGCCGGTAGCGGTCGGCGTCCTTGACCGGGTCGAGGTAGCGGGCGATGCCCGCGCCGGCGATGACGAGCTCGCCCTCGGCGCCGTACGGGACGAGCTCCCCGGCCTCGTCGACGACGGCCAGTTCCCAGCCGTTGAGGGGCAGTCCGATGCGGACGGGGCGGCCGGGCAGCATCCGGGCGGCGCAGGCGACGACGGTGGCCTCGGTGGGCCCGTAGGTGTTCCACATCTCGCGGCCGGGCACGGCGAAGCGGTCGACGAGGGAGGCGGGGCACGCCTCGCCGCCGACGATCAGCAGCCGTACGCGGTCCAGGCACTCCGGGGGCCACAGCGCCGCGAGGGTGGGCACGGTGGACACCACGGTGATGCCGCGCTCGAGCAGCCAGGGGCCGAGTTCATGGCCCGCGCGGACCAGGGCGCGGGGGGCGGGCACGAGGCAGGCGCCGTAGCGCCAGGCCAGCCACATCTCCTCGCAGGAGGCGTCGAAGGCCACGGACAGTCCGGCCAGCACACGGTCGCCGGGGCCGAGCGGGCGGTCCTGGAGGAAGAGCTCCGACTCGGCGTCGACGAAGGCGGCGGCGCTGCGGTGGGTGACGGCGACGCCCTTGGGGGCGCCGGTGGAGCCGGAGGTGAAGATGATCCAGGCGTCGTCCTCCGGGAGCGGCTCCCGCCGCCGCGCCCGCAGGGGTTCGACGGGCCCGGCGGTGAGCAGGCCGTCGGCGCCGAGGACGGCGCAGACGCCCGCCTCGCCGAAGACGGTGGTGGCGCGTTCCTCGGGGTCGTCGGCGTCGACCGGCACATATGCCGCGCCGCAGGCCAGCGTGGCGAGGACGGCCAGGTAGAGCTCCGCCGTGCCCGAGGGGATGCGGATGCCGACGCGGTCGCCGGGGCCGATGCCGGTCCGGCGCAGCCGGTCGGCGCGGACGGCGATCTCGTCTCTCAGGGCGCGGTAGGTGAGGGCCTCGGTGCCGGTGTCGAGGGCGAGGGCCTCGGGATGTGCGGCGATCGTGGTGTCGAGTACGTCGAGCAGGGTGCGCGGCCGCGGTGCCGGGGCACTGCGGTAGCGCGCCTGCCCCACAGGTGGGTCCTGTGTGCCGGACTGTGGGCCGGAAAGGGACGGGGACATCGGTACGCCTCTATTCGCCTTGAATCGACGACGGTGGAACGGACGTCCTCGGGTGGACGTCCGCCACCACAGACGCCGACCTCCCGGTGCGGGTTCGCATCCCGAAGCCAACATTCCGCAAATCGAACACCTGCTGGAGCATCCCCATCAGCAGTTCAAATCCGCCACCGGGCGGGGCGAAGGCACCACGGAACGCGGCGCGCCGCCCGGCACGCCATGGTGGTTGCTTGGTCAAATATTGACCACTGTGTGGGTTTGTTTTCGGTCAGGTCTTCACCCGTACGAGCAAGGCGCCCGCCGACGGCGTCAACGCTCGGTGAGCCGTCCCCCTTCGACCTCGATCCGGCGGGTGGTGTGCACGGCGTCGAGCATCCGGCGGTCGTGGGTGACCAGCAGCAGCGTCCCGTCGTAGGACGCGAGGGCGGATTCCAGCTGTTCGATGGCGGGCAGGTCGAGGTGGTTGGTGGGCTCGTCCAGGACGAGCAGGTTCACCCCGCGGGCCTGGAGGAGCGCGAGCGCGGCGCGGGTCCGCTCGCCCGGGGAGAGGGTCGCGGCGGGGCGCAGCACGTGGTCGGCCTTCAGCCCGAACTTGGCGAGCAGCGTCCGGACGTCGGCGGGCTCCAGCTCGGGCACGGCCGCCTCGAAGGCGGCCAGCAGCGCCTCGGCCCCGAAGAAGAGGGCGCGCGCCTGGTCGACCTCGCCGACGACGACGCCGGGGCCGAGCGCGGCGGCGCCCGCGTCGAGCGGCAGCCTGCCGAGGAGGGCGGCGAGGAGGGTGGACTTGCCGGAGCCGTTGGCGCCGGTGATCGCGACCCGGTCGGCCCAGTCGATCTGGAGGTCGGCGGGGCCGAAGGTGAAGGAGCCGCGGCGGACCTCGGCGCCGCGCAGGGTGGCCACGACCGCGCCGGAGCGGGGCGCGGCGGCGATCTCCATGCGCAGCTCCCACTCCTTGCGGGGCTCCTCGACCACGTCGAGGCGCTCGATGAGCCGCTCGGTCTGGCGGGCCTTGGCGGCCTGCTTCTCGGTGGACTCGGTGCGGAACTTGCGGCCGATCTTGTCGTTGTCGGTGGCCTTGCGGCGGGCGTTCTTGACGCCCTTCTCCATCCAGTTCCGCTGGGTGCGGGCGCGGGCCTCCAGGCCGGCGCGGGTGTCGGCGTACTCCTCGTAGGCCTCGCGGGCGTGCCTGCGGGCGGTCTCGCGCTCCTCCAGGTAGGCCGTGTAGCCGCCGCCGTAGAGGGAGATCTGCTGCTGGGCGAGGTCGAGTTCGAGGACCTTGTCGACGGTGCGGGCGAGGAACTCGCGGTCGTGGCTGACGAGGACGGTACCCGCGCGCAGCCCGGTGACGAAGGACTCCAGGCGGGCCAGGCCGTCCAGGTCGAGGTCGTTGGTGGGCTCGTCGAGGAGGAAGACGTCGTAGCGGCTGAGCAGCAGCGAGGCGAGGCCCGCGCGGGCGGCCTGGCCGCCGGAGAGCGCGGTCATGGGCCGGTCGAGGCCGACGGTGAGGCCGAGGGAGGCGGTGACCTCCTCGGCGCGCTCCTCCAGGTCGGCGCCGCCGAGGTCGAGCCAGCGGTCGAGGCCGACGGCGTAGTCGTCGTCGGCGCCCGGGGCGCCGTCGACGAGCGCCTGGGTGGCGGTGTCGAGCGCGGTCTGGGCGGCGGCCACGCCGGTGCGGCGGGCGAGGAAGGCCCGCACGGTCTCGCCGGGGCGGCGGTCGGGCTCCTGCGGCAGGTGGCCGACGGTCGCGGTGGGCGGGCTGAGCCGGACGGCGCCCTCTTCGGGGGTGGCCAGGCCCGCGAGGAGCTTCAGCAGGGTCGACTTGCCCGCGCCGTTGGCGCCGACCAGGCCGATGACGTCGCCGGGCGCGACGACGAGGTCGAGCCCGGAGAAGAGGGTGCGGTCGCCATGTCCGGCGGCGAGGTCCTTGGCGACGAGGGTGGCGCTCATGATGAACCGACTTTAACCGCTGGGACGTACGGGCCACTAACAGTTTTTCCTGTGCGTGACCTATGCGACCCGCACGATCCCGCCACCGTGGGCGGGATCGCACGGTTCGATGGGGTTCAGGCGGTTCAGGACGGTATACGGGAGGGAGCCTGCGGGCGCAGGCCGTGCGGCGGGGCGTCCGTGTGCGGTACGGGGCGGTGGCCGCCCGCCGTGGCGCGGGCGAACGCCTGCCGTCCGCCGACGAGCGGCAGCTCGGCGGAGGTGCGGTGCAGGTCCACGGTGAGCCGCGGGCTGGTGGCGGCGGGCACGATGAGCCCGGCGTCCGTACCGGCGACGATCAGGGCCAGCCGGTGGCCGGCCGGGACGACGTGGTCGGTGGCGGCGAGGTCGAGGGGGATCGTGTACGGCCTGCCCGGGGTCAGCGGGCGGGCCTTGCCCCCGGCGTAGTGCCCGAGGTCGGCCCAGCCGCGGCTGAAGACCGTGTGGCCGACCTGCTCGGTGTCGGCCGCGGTGTTCTTGAAGCAGCCGGTGTCACCGGGGGTGCCGCTGCCCCAGCAGCTGCTGTCGGTGAGGGTGCGGATGCCCTCGCCGTCAGCCGCGTAGTTGCGGATGACCGCCGGGCCGAGGTCCACGAGGACGGCGGAGAGGTGGGCGGAGTCGGTGGACGGGGTGACGGTGAGGCGCACCGTGGCGGAGCCGGACAGCCTCAGGTCCCGGCCGAGCGGCCCGGTGGTGAACCCGGCCTTGCCCGGGGTGGATTCGTCGATGTGGGCGGACCAGTCGCTCTCGTCGAGCTTCGGGTCGTCGGTGAACGAGGCGGTGGTGCCGCGCGGCGCGGGCTGCGTGCCCAGGGTGCCGACGCCCGGCACGGCCCCGGCGGCCGGACGGAGCGTGGTGGTCCGGGTGCCGGCCGGCGGCCAGACGCGGTCGGTGGACCACTGGTCGGGGGCGCGCTCGATGTCGGCCATCGGCTCGCGGTCGATGCCGTTGGCGTAGCCGAGGAGGTAGTGGTCGAACCAGCGGTGCAGGGTGGGCACCCAGGCCGCGCGGCGGAA
Source organism: Streptomyces sp. NPDC002537 (assembly GCF_053594975.1). Lineage (NCBI taxonomy): Bacteria > Bacillati > Actinomycetota > Actinomycetes > Kitasatosporales > Streptomycetaceae > Streptomyces > Streptomyces sp. NPDC002537. The sequence continues at coordinate 22,595 of NZ_JBSFWT010000036.1, read as the reverse complement.
GTCGAAGGGGTCGACGTGCCCGCCGGTCGACAGCCAGATCTTGCGCTCCACGCCCTGCTTCGCGAGCGCGTCCCACCACTGGCCGAAGTGCTTGGTGCGGACGTTGAGGTCCTGCGCGCCGTGCACGACGAAGACGCTGGCGCGCACCTTGGCGGCATCCTTGACGTAGTCCCGCTCGGCCCACTGCGGGGTCCGGTCGCCGTTGCGCGGGGCCCCTTCGACGAGCGCGCGCTGGACGGCCTGGCAGCGGCCGTGCGCCTCGGGGCTCTCGACGGCGTCCGCGAGCCCGTCGGGGCCGCCGTCGTAGAGGGCGGCGCCCTTGGCGAAGTAGTAGTCGTACCAGGAGCTGATCCCCCCGATCGGGACGATCGTCCGCAGGCCCTTGACGCCGGTGGCGGCGACGGCGTTGGCGATGGTGCCGTCGTAGCTCTTGCCGATCATGCCGACGGCGCCGGTGGTCCAGCCCGCCGTGACCGCGGTGCTGCCGGTGCGGCTGCTCCAGCCGCGGGCGCGGCCGTTCAGCCAGTCGACGACGGCCTTCGCGGACTGGACGTCGGAGCGGCCGCCGATGTCGGCACAGCCGTCGGAGCGATTGGTTCCGGCCAGGTCGACCAGCACCACCGCATAGCCGCGCGGCACGAAGTAGTTGTCGTAGAAGAGCGGGAACTGCACGGGCCGGCCCTGTGCGTCGTAGGTCTTCTTCTGGCTCTCGTTGCCGCGTCCGCAGCAGGAGTAGTACGGGCTGGCATCCATGATCACCGGTACCCGGCGGCCCTGTTCGGCGGCTTCGCGGGGCCGGATGATGTCGACGGCGACGCGGTCGGTCCTGCCCTTCCCGTCGCCGTCCACCTTGGTGTCCACCCATACGGACTCGCGCACCGCGCGGTCGTACGAGTAGACGGGTCTGCTCTCCCGGTTCGCCGCACCGCCGGCGGCCGTCGCCGCCCCGGCCGGTGCGACGAGCACGGCCAACAGGGCGGCCACGGCCGCCAGTACGAGTGAGGTCCAGGGTATGCGGGTGTCCCGCGGGCGTGTACGCACTGCCGGACCGTAGCGCGCCCCAACTCCCCCGCAGAAGGGGATGCGAGCAGTCTCACGAGGTGGCCGGAAACCCGGTGGATGACAGGCGCATGACGATCACATGTCGGCAACCCCATGGACATAGCCTCCCGGGTGGTGAGTACATAGGCTTCCGAGTGATCGTTCCCCTCTACGAGTTGGAGAGACTCGTGCGTCTCAGACTCATCGTTCCGAGCGCGGCCGCCGCCTCCCTGCTGCTGGCGCTCCCCGCGTCGGCCGCCGCGCCCACGCCGGGCGCCCCGGGCGTCGGGGACTCCTACTACCCGGACGCCGGGAACGGCGGGTACCACGTCTCCCACTACGACCTCCGGCTGAAGTACCAGCCGAAGACGGACCGGCTGGACGGCACGGCGACCCTGCTCGCCACCACCACCCAGGACCTGTCCCGCTTCAACCTGGACTTCCTGCTCGACGTGAACGAGGTCCTGGTCAACGGCAAGAAGGCCACCTTCGCCAGGTCGGGCGTCCACGAGCTGGAGATCACCCCGTCCGCCGCCCTGCCCAAGGGCAAGGACATCAGCGTGGTGGTCCGCTACAGCGGCACCCCGTCCCAGGTGAAGGTCGACGGCTTCTCCTCCTGGAACCGCACCCCGGACGGCGCGGTCGTGGCGCAGGAGCCGGAGGGGTCCGCCTGGTGGTTCCCCAGCAACGACCACCCGACGGACAAGGCCACGTACGACATCTCGGTCTCCGTCCCGGACGGCTACCAGACGGTCAGCAACGGCGTCCTCGCCTCGCAGACCTCCAAGCTCGGCTGGACGCGCTACAACTGGCGCTCCACCAAGCCGCAGGCCACCTATCTGACGACGCTGGCGGTCGGCAAGTTCGACATCACGACCGACACGACCGCCAACGGCCTGCCGGTGCTCAACGCCTACAGCAAGGACCTCGGCGACAACGCCGCGTCCGCGCGGGCGAGTGTCGAGCGCAGCGCCGAGATCATCGACTGGGAGAGCACGGTCTTCGGGGAGTACCCCTTCACCGCCGTCGGCGGCTATGTGCCCAACGTCAAGACGGGCTACGCGCTGGAGACCCAGACCCGGCCGTACTACAGCCCCTCCAGCTTCGCCAACGGGGCGAACACCTCCGTGGTCGTCCACGAGCTGGCCCACCAGTGGTTCGGCGACAGCGTCTCGGTGAAGGACTGGAAGCACATCTGGCTCAACGAGGGCTTCGCCACCTACGCCCAGTGGCTGTGGTCGGAGAAGGAGGGCGAGGGCACCACCCAGGAGCTCGCCGACTACGTCTACAACGGCATCCCCGCCGACGACGCCTTCTGGAAGGTGAAGCCGGGCGACCCGGGCGCGGACAAGCAGTTCGACCGCGCCGTCTACAACCGGGGCGCCGTCGCGCTCCAGGCCCTGCGCAACCAGGTCGGTGACAAGACCTTCTTCACCCTCCTCAAGCAGTGGCCGGCCGAGAACAAGTACGGCAACGCCTCGGTGCAGGACTTCGTGAAGTTCGCCGAGAGGATCTCCGGCAAGCCGCTGGCCAAGTTCTTCGACACCTGGCTGTACTCGACGTCGAAGCCGGTCACGCCGCCGTCGGGCCTCACCAAGGCGGACAGGCCGGCCGCGTCCCTCAAGGCCGCCGCCCAGCCGAAGTCCTGGAAGAAGATCCAGGAGGCCCAGGCCGCCCACCGGCACTGACCCCGGCATTTCCCCGGCGTTTCCCCGGCAGGGCCCGGCGCACCCACGGTGGTGCGCCGGGCCCTGCCCCTGTGTCAGGAACGGTGGAACAGCAATACTGTTGAACCCCACGGGTGCGGAACAGAGAGCGAGGCGCCGCCGATGGCCACGGGCACCGAGGAACCGGACCTCACCGTCGACGAGTTGGCCGCCCGCGCCGGCGTGACCGTGCGCACCGTGCGCTTCTACGGCACCCGCGGCCTGCTGCCGCCGCCCGAGATCGGCCCCCGCCGGGTCGGGCGCTACGGCCCCCAGCACCTCTCGCGCCTGGCCCTGATCGAGGAACTCCAGCGTCAGGGGCTCACCCTGGCCGCCATCGAGCGCTATCTGCGCCGCCTCCCGGAGGGGATCGGCCCGCACGACCTCGCCATCCACCGTGCCCTGGTGGCCTCCTGGACGCCGGACGAGCCCGAGGAGACGACGCACGCGCGACTGGAGCGACGGGCGGGGCGGACGCTCACGGAGGAGGACGTCGACCGGCTCGTCGCGATGGGCGCGGTGGAACGCCTCTCCCCCGGCGGCACCCTCCGCGTCGACCCGGGCCTGCTCCCCCTCGGCCTGCGGCTGCTCGACCTCCCCCTCGCCCCGGAGACACTGCTCGCGGCCCGCACGGTCCTGCTGGAGCATGCGCGGTCGACGGCGCGCGAGCTGACGCGGCTCTTCCACGAGGAGGTCGACGCGCCGGATCTGGCGGCGATGAAGTCGCTCTCGGCGCATATGCAGCCGCTGGTGGTACAGGCATTGGTGACGGCCTTCCAGCGGTCGCTCCGAGGCGAGTTGCACGCGCTGTACGCGCAGGAAGAAGCGAACGCGCCCCGCTAGGCGGTCCCATGGGCCGGTTGCCGAAGGCAGCACAGCCGCGCCCAGGCGGGCCTTCCCCTACCCCGCCCCTTCCCGAAACCGGGGCTCGCGCCCCGGCCCCCCGGCTGTCCCGCCGTCGCCGCCTGCGGCGGGAGCTCCCTGCGGGAGCGTCCTCAATCGCCGGACGGGCTGATTTCAGCCCGTCCGGCGATTGAGGACACCGTGCAAAGCACGGTCCTACTCGAAGCGTTCGCCCTTCTCCGCCTTCTCCAGGAGCAGGCGCGGCGGCGCGAACCGGTCACCGTAGGCCGCCGCCAACTCCCGCGCCCGCGCCACGAACCCGGCGAGCCCGCCCTCGTACCCGTTGATGTACTGGAGCGCACCCCCCGTCCATCCCGGGAAGCCGATCCCCAGGATCGAGCCGATGTTCGCGTCGGCGACCGACGTGAGGACGCCCTCCTCGAGGCACCGCACCGTGTCCAGCGCCTCCGCGAAGAGCATCCGCTCCTTCATGTCCTCGAACGGGATCGCCGCGTCCGCCCTGGTGAAGTGCTCACGCAGGCCCGGCCACAGGCCGGCCCGCCTGCCGTCGTCCGCGTAGTCGTAGAAGCCGGCGCCGCCGCTGCGGCCGGGGCGGCCGAACTCGTCGAGCATCCGGTCGAGGACCGCGTCCGCGGGGTGCGGGGTCCAGGCCTCGCCCGCCTCCTCGGCCGCGCGCCGGGTCTCGTCCCGGATGCGGCGCGGGAGGGTGAGGGTCAGCTCGTCCATCAGGGAGAGCACCTTGGCGGGGTAGCCCGCCTGCGCGGCGGCCTGTTCGACGGAGGCCGGGTCGATGCCCTCGCCGACCATGGCCACGCCCTCGTTGATGAACCGTCCGATGACGCGGGAGGTGAAGAAGCCGCGCGAGTCGTTGACCAGGATCGGCGTCTTGCGGATCTGCCGGACCAGGTCGAAGGCGCGGGCGAGCGCCTCGTCGCCGGTCCGCCCGCCCTTGATGATCTCCACCAGCGGCATCTTGTCGACGGGCGAGAAGAAGTGCAGGCCGACGAAGTCCACGGGCCGCTCGACGCCCTCCGCGAGGAGGGTGATCGGCAGGGTGGACGTGTTGGAGCACAGCAGCGCGTCGGGGGCGACGACGTGCTGGATCTCCTGGAAGACCTTGTGCTTGAGGGACGGGTCCTCGAACACGGCCTCGATGACGGCGTCGCAGCCCGCGAGGTCCCGCGGGTCGGCGGTGGGTGTGATCCGGGCGAGCAGCGCGTCCCGCTCCGCCTCGGTCGTACGGCCCTTGGCCACCGCCTTCGCCAGCAGGCCCGCGGAGTACGACTTGCCCTTCTCGGCCGCTTCGAGGGAGACGTCCTTGAGGACGACCTCGATGCCCGCCTTGGCGCAGGCGTAGGCGATGCCCGCGCCCATCATGCCCGCGCCCAGGACGGCGGCCCTGGCGACCTTGCGGGGTGCGGCGCCGGCCGGGCGGCTGGCACCGGCGTTGACGGCCTGGAGGTCGAAGAAGAACGCCTGGATCATGTTCTTGGCGGTCTGGCCGGTGACCAGTTCGGTGAAGTAGCGGGCCTCGATGACCTGCGCGGTCCCGAAGTCGACCTGCGCGCCCTCGACGGCCGCCGCGAGGATGTTGCGCGGCGCCGGGTAGGGGGCGCCGCCCAGTTGCTTCTTGAGGGTGGCGGGGAAGGCCGGGAGGTTCGCGGCGAAGCGCGGGCTGGCCGGGGTGCCGCCGGGGATCCGGTAGCCCTTCTCGTCCCAGGGCTGCCGGGACTCGGGGTGGGCGTCGATGAAGGCACGGGCCTTGGCCAGCAGTTCCTCGCCGGTGGCGGCGGTCTCGTGGACCAGGCCCGCGTCGAGGGCGCGCCGGGCGCTGTACCGGGTGCCCTGGAGCAGCACCTTGAGAAGCGCGTCGGTGATGCCGAGGAGGCGTACGGTGCGGGCGACGCCACCGGCGGCGGGGAGGAGTCCGAGGGTGACCTCGGGCAGGCCGATCCTGACGTGCGGGGCGTCGAGGGCGACGCGGTGGTGGCAGGCGAGGGCGATCTCGTAACCGCCGCCGAGGGCCGCGCCGTTGACGGCGGCGACGACCGGCACGCCGAGGGTCTCGATCCGGCGCAGGTCGCGCTTGATGGCGAGGCCGGTGTCGAACGCCTGCTGTGCGTGCTCGGGCCCGATCCTGATCAGGTCGTTGAGGTCGCCGCCCGCGAAGAACGTCTCCTTGGCGGAGGTGACGATGACGCCCCGTACGGACTCCTTCTCCGCCTCCAGGCGGTCGGCGACCGCGGCGAGGGAGGCCCGGAAGGCGGCGTTCATGGTGTTGGCGGACTGGCCGGGGTCGTCCAGGACGAGCGTGACGACACCGTCGTCGCTCCGCTCCCAGCGAATGGTGTTGGGCAGGCTCATGGGGTGCTCTCCATCGAAGACCGGGGAAACCTGGGGAAGGGGACGGGAGGGGAAACCTGGCGGGCCACAGGGCCACAGGGCCACAGGGCTACGGGGCTACAGCCGCTCGACGACGGTGGCGATCCCCATCCCGCCGCCGACGCACAGGGTGACCAGCCCGTACCGCTTGTCCTGACGCTCCAGTTCGTCGATGACCGTCCCGAGGAGCATCGCCCCGGTCGCCCCCAGCGGATGCCCCAGAGCGATCGCCCCGCCGTTGACGTTGATCTTGTCCAGGCTCAGGTCCAGGTCGCGGGCGAAGCGCAGCACCACCGCCGCGAACGCCTCGTTCATCTCGACCAGGTCGATGTCGTCCACGGTCAGCCCGGCCTTGGCGAGGGCCTTGCGGCAGGCGGGCGCGGGGCCGGTGAGCATGAGGGTGGGGTCGTCGCCGGAGACCGCGGCGGAGACGATGCGGGCGCGGGGCGTCATGCCGTACCGCTCGCCGACCTCGCGGTTGCCGATGGCGACGAGCGAGGCGCCGTCGACGATGCCGGAGGAGTTGCCCGCGTGGTGGACGTGGTCGATCCTCTCCACCCAGTGGTACTTCTGGAGGGCCACCGCGTCGAAGCCGCCCTGCTCGCCGATCGTGGCGAAGGACGGCTTGAGCCCGGCGAGCGTCTCGGGCGTGGTGCCGGGGCGGATGTGCTCGTCGCGGTCGAGGACGACGAGGCCGTTGCGGTCGCGGACGGGCACGACGGAGCGGTCGAAGCGGCCCTCCTTCCACGCCCGTGCGGCGCGCTCCTGCGAGCGGGAGGCGAAGACGTCGACGTCGTGGCGGGTGAAGCCGCCCAGGGTGGCGATGAGGTCGGCGCCGATGCCCTGCGGCACGAAGTCCACCTCGAAGTTGGTCATGGGGTCGGCGAACCAGGCGCCGCCGTCGGAGCCCATCGGCACCCGCGACATCGACTCGACGCCGCCCGCGAGGACCAGGTCCTCCCAGCCGGAACGGACCTTGGCGGCCGCGAGGTTGACGGCCTCCAGGCCCGAGGCACAGAAGCGGTTCTCCTGGACGCCCGCGACGGTGTCGGGGAGCCCGGCGGCGATCGCGGAGATCTTGGCGATGTCGGAGCCCTGGTCGCCGAGGGGGCTGACGACCCCGAGGACGATGTCGTCGATCGCGGCCGGGTCCAGGCCGGGGAAGCGGCGGCGCAGCTCGTGGACGAGGCCGACCACCAGGTCGACGGGTTTGGTGCCGTGCAGCGCGCCATTGGCCTTGCCGCGGCCGCGCGGGGTGCGGATCGCGTCGTACACGTACGCTTCGGTGGTCACGGTCGTATGCCTTTCACGGGTGGCGTCGAGGGGTCAGATCTGTCGCTTCATCGGTGCGGGCCCTTCCGGGAGGGGTCGAGGCGGCCGACGTCCCAGTCGCGCGCCACCTCGGCGGTGTCCGCGCCGGGCCGTGCGGGCGGGCGGCGCACGGAGCCGGGGGTGGCGGAGAAGCGGGGGGCGGGGGCGGGCTGGACGAGGCCGCCGTGCTCGACGAAGGTGCCGCGGGCGGCGAGGTGCGGGTGGCCGGGGGCCTCCCGCAGGGACAGTACGGGTGCGACACACGCGTCGGAGTGCGCGAAGGTCTCCGTCCACTCGGCGCGGGTGCGCTGCTTGAAGCGTACGGCTACGGCGGTGCGCAGCGCGTCCCACCGGGCGGGGTCGTCGCGGTCGGGTGCCTCGTCCGCGAGCCCGAGCAGGTCCAGGAACTCGGTGTAGAACCGCTTCTCCAGGGCGCCGACCGCCATGTGGCCGCCGTCGGCGGTCTCGTAGGTGCCGTAGAAGGGCGCGCCGCCGTCGAGGAGGTTGGCGCCGCGCCGGTCCTGCCAGGCGCCCGCGGCGAGCATGCCGTGGATCAGGGCGGTCAGATGGGCCGTGCCGTCGACGATGGCGGCGTCGACGACCTGGCCGGTGCCGGTGGCACGGGCGTGCTGGAGGGCGGCGAGGACGCCGATGACCAGGTAGAGGGAGCCGCCCGCGAAGTCGCCGAGCAGGTTGGCGGGGGCGTACGGCGGGCCGTCGGCGGGCCCGGCGAGACCGAGGGCGCCGGTGACGGCGATGTAGGCGATGTCGTGCCCGGCGGTGTCGGCGAGCGGTCCGTCCTGTCCCCAGCCGGTCATCCGGCCGTAGACGAGGCGGGGGTTGCGGGCGAGACAGGCCTCGGGGCCGATGCCGAGACGTTCGGTGACACCGGGCCGGAAGCCCTCCAGCAGCACATCCGCGCGCCCGGCGAGGTCGAGGACGGTGGCGGGCCCGTCCTCGGACTTGAGGTCGACGAGCACCGAGCGCTTGTTGCGGTTGGTGAGGTCGTGGCGGGGGTCGATGTGCAGGCCCTGGCCCGCGGGCCGGTCGACGCGGACGACGTCGGCGCCGAGGTCGGCCAGGAGCATGGCGGCGAACGGGGCGGGCCCGATTCCCGCGAGCTCCACCACGCGCACACCGGTGAGCGGACCGTTCGCCGTCCCTGCCATCCAGACCCCAGTCCCATGACACAAGTGCTGTAACACTCGTGATGTTAAGAACGGGTTCCAGTTTCCACAAGCCCCGGCCGCCGCCTCGCTGCAGGCTCGCGGGATGGGATGAACTCCCGCCTGATCGTTGACTCGTGGTAGCGCTGATCCCGGTTCTTGTTGCTCGGTCGCCGCCGACCGGGCTGGGCCGGTCGGCGGCGAGGCAGGGCGGGGGCGAGGGGTCAGGGTGTGGCGGTGAGGGTGGGCCAGAGGGTGGTGGCGGTGAGGGGGCGGGCCAGGCGGGGTGCCCAGTAGGTTTCGTCGCCGTCTTCGTCGCGCCAGGACCACAGGCGGGTGGTGGCGAGGTGGAGGGGGTTGAGCCGGGTGATGCCGATGGCGCCATGGAGCTGGTGGGCGATGCGGGTGATCTCGGCGACCGAGGCGGATGCCTGGGTCTTGGCGGCGGCGACGGCGAAGTGTGCGGCCGTCCCGCCGGTGTCCAGCGGCACGGCGGCGGCCTGGACGGCGGCGCGGACCAGGGCGGCCTCCTCGATCAGCCGTGCCTCTTCCTGCTTGACGGCCTGGAAGCGGCCGAGGGGGCGGCCGAACTGGGTGCGGGCGGTGGTGTGGGCGACCGTCAGGTCGACGCAGCGTTCGGCGGCTCCGGCGATCAGGGCGGAGCGGGCCAGGGCCGCGCGGAGCCGGGCCTCGTCGAGCAGTCCGGGGGAGATCCGGCGGACGCGGGAGGCGGGGATCTCAAGGGCGGCGAGGTTCAGGTCGTCGCGGGGTTCCTCCGCGAGGTTGCCGCCGGGGGTGAGGGCGGCCTGGTCGGGGGTGAGGGTGAACAGGACGGGGCCGGAGGGGGCGGTGGCCAGGACGACCACGGCGGTGGCGGCGCGGGCCCAGGGGACGCGCCGGAGGACGCCGGTGACCAGCAGGGTGTTGTCCTCGCCGGAGCATCCCGCCGAGCCGACGGCGGAGGCGGCCGGGTGGGCGTAACGGACGGTGAGCTCGGGGGCGATGGCGTAGCTGAGCGGGCCGTCGGGGACGGGGAGACGGGCGCGGCGCAGCAGCGGGCGGGCGACCAGGGCGGTTTCGGCGAACGGCCCGGGGACGGCTCGGCGCCCCGACTCCTGCGCGGCGGCGAGGAGTTCGGCGGTGGCGGCGTCCGGGGACGGGAGGGGCACGGCGTCGGGGGCGGTGGTGTTGGTGACGACGGCGATGGCGTCCGGGTCGGCGAAGAAGGTGGTGGTGTCGTAGTCGTCGGCGGGGATGACGGGGGTGCTGGTGTCGATCGTGTGGGTGTTCATCGGTGCTGCTCCAGACCGCGAGTGATGATGCCGCGAAGGATTTCGTTGGTGCCGCCGCGCAGCGTGTAGCCGGGGCTGTGCAGCTGGGCGAAGGCAAGCAGTTCGGGGTGGGTGCCGGGGGTGGCGTGCGGGTCGGCCGGGGTCGGCAGGATGCTGCGGACGGTGTCGGTCAGCGTGCCCTCGAGGCGGGTGCCGAGGTCCTTGACCAGGGCGGCCTGGATATCGGGCGACGCCCCGGCGTCCAGCGCGGCGGCCACGCCGAGGGACAGGCGGCGGATGCCGTGCAGACGGGCCGTCAGGATGCCGACCTGGGTGAGCTGTTCGGTCGTGGCCGGGCGCTGCTCGAGTTCGCGGAGCAGGGAGGCCAGCAGGGGGAAGGTGGACAGGTAGCGTTCCGGGCCGCTGCGCTCGAAGGCGAGTTCGCCGGTGACCTGCTTCCAGCCGTCGCCCGGCCGCCCGAGCAGCATGCCGTCGGGTACGTCGACGCCTTCGAGGTGGACGGCGTTGAAGCGGTGCTCGCCGCTCATCAGCCGGATCGGCTCGACCCGTACGCCCGGGGCGCGCAGGTCGACGACGAACTGGCTGAGACCGGCGTGCTTGTCCTCGGCATCGTCGGTGCGGGCCAGGACGATGGCGTAGTCGTTGACGTGGGCGCCGCCGGTCCACATCTTGGTGCCGGTCAGCCGCCAGCCGTCGGTGGTGCGTTCGGCGCGGGTGGCGACCGAGGCCAGGTCGGAGCCGCTGTTCTTCTCGCTCATGCCGATGGAGAAGAAGCACTGCCCGGCGGCGATCCTCGGCAGGAAGAAGCGGCGCTGCTCTTCGGTGCCGTGCTGGAGGATGGACGGGCCGGCTTGCCGGTCGGAGACCCAGTGGGCGCTGACCGGGGCGCCGGCGGCGAGCAGTTCCTCGATCACCACGTAGCGCTCCAGGAAGCCGCGGCCCGCGCCGCCGTACTCGGTGGGCAGGGCCATGCCGACCCAGCCGCGCTCGGCGAGGCGGCGGCTGAAGCCGGGATCCCAGCCGGCCAGCCAGGAGTCGGGGCGGCCGAGCACGGTGCCGCGGGCGCGCTCCTCGTCGAGAAACGCGCGGACCTCGGTGCGGAGCCGGCGGGCCGATTCGGGTAGGGAGACATCGGGGAAGGCGATCGGGGAAAGCGTCGAAGGAGACATGGGTTGTTCGCTCCCGGGTCGGTGAATTGACTGATGCGTTTCAGGCCGCGGCGTGCAGCAGGGAAGGGTCGAAGCCAGCTTCGCGGAGCACCTCGTCGGTGTGCTGGCCTATGGCCGGGCAGGGCCGCAGGCGCGGCTCGGGGTCGGCCGAGTAGCGCACCGGGCTGCGGATGACCCGGTAGCGGCCCTCGGTGGGGTGCTCGGCCTCGTACAGCAGGCCGCCCTCCTGGGCGTAGGCGGTGGTGGCGGCGGAGGCCAGGTCGAGCACCGGGGCGGCGGCGATGCCCGCCCGGTCGCAGAACTCCTGCCACTCGGCGCTGGTGTGCCGCAGCGTCAGCTCCGCGAGCAGCGGATAGAGCGCGTCGGCGTTGCGGGCCCGGTCGGGGCCGGTGGAGAAGCGCGGGTCGGCGGCCAGTTCGGGGCGGCCGACGAAGGCGGTGAAGTCCCGCCAGTTGCGGTCGCTGTGCGGCAGGATGCACATCCAGCCGTCGGCGGTGCGCAGGGCGCGGCGCTGCGGGCTGAGCGAGCGCGCCGAGCCGAACTCGCCGTCCGCCTCCAGAGTTGCCGCGCCCAGGTGCTCGACCAGGTTGAAGGCGAGCATGGTGTCGGCCATCGGGACCTCGATGTGCTGTCCGGTGCCGCCGTGCTCCCGGTAGTGCAGCGCGGCCAGGACCGACTGGGCGATCTGCATTCCGCAGATCTTGTCGGCCAGGACGGTGGGAACGTAGTGCGGCTGACCGGAGACCTTGTGGTTGAGCCAGACCAGGCCGCTGGCCGCCTGGATGATGTCGTCGTAGGCGGCGTGGGTGCCGAGGCGGCTGTCGCTGCGGAAACCCTGGGCGTTGGCATAGATCAGGCCGGGGTTGCAGGCCGCGACGTCGTCGTAGCCGAGCCGGAGCTTCTCCAGAGCCTGTGGGCGCAAATTGGTGATGAAGACGTCGGCGGTGCGCAGCAGGGCGAGCAGGGCGTCGCGGCCGTGCGGAGCCTTGAGGTCGATGGCGGCGCTGCGCTTGTTGCGGTTCAGGTTGAGTGCCGGGCCGCCCATGCCGGGGTGGCGTCGCGGCGGGTAATGGCGCGTCATGTCGCCCGTGGGCGGCTCGACTTTGATCACGTCCGCGCCCAGGTCGCCGAGTTGCTGAGCGGCGTACGGGGCCATGATCACGCTGGCCAGTTCGATGACGCGGACTCCGGCGAGGAGTCCACGGCCGGACGGGCCGGTCGGCTTCTCGGACATCTTCCGGTGCCTCCTTGGGATTCGGGTGGGGCGGGCGAACGGTGGTGCGGTACGGGCGGCGGCTGACACTTGGTGCCGTGCCGAGGCAGCGCACCGACCAGGTGAAGACGGCCCTAGCGCCACTGGAGCGGGGCAGATCCGAGCGGGGTACGCCGGCCGGGCTGGGGGACCGTGCGCCCGCTGTACGCGAACGGTGTCGCCGGTTCGGTGAGCGGGCCGAAGTCGGTTTCGGTGGTCGACAGCGCGGCGAGCGGCGCGCGTCCGGGGTGGGGCAGGTCGATGACGTTCTCCCGTGCCAGCAGCCCGAGTTCCTGCACCCAGTGGCACACCCCGGCCAAGGTCACGCGGATCCGCCAGGAGCCGCCCTCCGTCGCGCGTCGGCGCAGGACCGTGGCGACGGCGGCGGCCCCGAGGTAGGCGGCGAGGTAGTCGTTGAGCAGGTACGTCGGCGGCAGCGACGGCCGGTCGGTCCACTCCTCCATGGCGAATCCGGTTGCCGAGCAGGCGAGTTGGTCGAACCCGCCGCGTTCGCCCCAGGGGCCTTCGGCGCCCCAGGCATGGTATTCGAGGGTGATGAGTCCGGGGCGGCGCCGGACGAGTTCCTCGGTCGACGCCCCGTGCCGGGCGAGTCCCCGGTAGGCGTGCACGAAGACGTCCGCGTCCTGGAGCGCGTCGTGGAAGGCCGCACGGTCGTGATCGTCGCGCAGGTCGCAGTAGGCGTTGCGCTTGCCGCCGCCGGTCATCGCGATCATCGGGATCGGGTCGGGGCGGTCGGGACGCGACAGGTGCAGCACGTCCGCGCCGAACTGGGCGAGGAGCCGCGCCGCGACGGGACCTGCGATGACATGGGTGAGATCGAGCACCCGTACGCCCGCGAGCGCCTCGTCGTCCTCACCGATCGGCTCCAGAGGCCGGACCGGCCCGTCACCGACGCGTTCGATCTCGACGGCCGGGCGCTGCGCGACATACCGCCCCGCGGGATGCGCGAGCCACTCGTCCCGGCTGCGCACCACGCAGGCGACGCCGCCCCGCGCGCAGACAGCCTCTTCCAGCGTGAAGGCGTCCCAGTCGGCGGCGGCCCGCGCGATCCCCGCCTTGTCGAGCGGGCACCTCAGCACGGAGGCGACGGCGTCCCGCAGATGCGGATAGGTGGTGATGATGAAGATCCAGCGGCCGTCGCGTGCCCGGTAGAAGTCGTTGTTGCCGAGCAGCGCCGGATCGTCGAGCAGAACGTCGAGCGGGCGCCCCGAGAGTGTCGTGTGACAGGTCGCCATGAGCTGGTCGATCGCGGCCCCGGCCTGTACCTGAACCCTCTGGTGCGGGTGGCCGCGCTGTTCGCCGACGGCCGCCGTCTGCCGCCCGAAGACACCGATCGCGGCGGACATGGCATCGGCGAGGCGGTGCACCGAGGGCACCAGGGGATCGGCCCCGACGACGGTGATGTCCTCGGCTCCCCGGGCCGGGTCGGGGTCGCCGAGGATGTGCAGCAGCCGGGAGACGATCTCGGGCGTCGGCGGTGTCGGCCTGGTCGTGGTCAGCGTGTTCGAAGTCATGCCGGGATGCTCGTTCCCGGCACCGCACGAGCGCCCGCATTCACGGATATCCGTGAATTGATGCGGACATCATGTCCGCCCCTCCTGGATGTGCGCGAGCAGCCGGGCCGCCGCCCGGTCCAGCCCCAGCCGCTCCGAGCGGCCGCGGCGCCGGTGCGTCAGAACGAGGGCGCCCGTGACGACGGGGCCTTCGGTGACGGGGATCGCGAGCGCGCTGACCTCGGGATCGGCCAGACCCTCGCTGCGGCTGATCCGCGACGCGCGGATCGCCGGCAGAGCGCGACGGAACTCCGCGACCGCCTCGGGGTCATGGCGGGCGAGCTCGTCGAGCAGCCCACGGCGCTCGGCCTCGTCGGTGAAGGCCAGCAGGAGACGGCCCGCGGCGGTGCGCAGCAGCGGCCGGGCCATGTGCTCGTCGGCAAGCGGCAGGAGGCGGGGTATCTCGTCCTCGCCGCCGCGCGCGAGGTGCACGGCGTCGAGCCCGACCCGCACCGTGAGCAGCACCGGGGTGCCCGCGACGCGGCTCAGTTCGTTGAGCTCGGCCTGACTGATCCGCGGGACGACCCGGCCCGCGATGAGGTTGAGGACGTGCGGGGCGGGCCCCAGTCTGAAGCGCCCGTGCTGTTCCAGCAGAAAGCCGGTCGCGGCAAGGCCGTTGACCAGGTCCTGCACCGAACTCGCCGGCGCCCCGACCGTCCGCGCCAGCTCGGCCACGGTCACCCCGCCCGGCGCCCGCGCGGCGGCCTCCAGGATCCACGCGACCCGGTCCACCGTACGGTGACGCCGCCGTCGGCCGTGCTCACTCATCCCGCCCCACCTCGTCCTTCTCGTACACCGGCGGCCACTGGCGCCGACACGGCCCGCCGAGTCCTTGCCGAGAACCCCGACGGGCAAGCGGCCCGGGGGTCAGCCCGCGTCGAGTTCGGCGACGAGCTTCTTGGGGGCGATCGTCCGGTAGCTCTCCTCGACCCAGTCGCAGAGCAGCTCGACCGGCGCGCTCCCGCCGGTGAGCGGGATCGTCACCCAGCCCGACCGTCCCAGGCCGTAGCCCGTGGGCACGGCGCCGGGCACGGCGAGGGCGTGGCCGTGCGCCTCCTCGTCCTTGAGCTTGACGCCGATGTGGGGCGTCTCGGTGTCGCCCTCGGAACCCAGGAAGACGAAGATCTTCTTGTTGACCTTGATCACGGCGTCCTCCTCCCAGGGGAACTCCTCACCGGCTCCCGGGAGCCCGAGCGCGAACGCGCGGACCTTCGCGCGCGCCTTGAGAGGGGACGTGGCCATCGGGGTTCCTCCGGGGGTGTCGGGATCTTTCCCCCACGCTATCCCGGCAGCAGGCCCGCCTCGCCGAGGAGCCGGCGGACGGTGCGTACGGCCGTCCGCGGCAGCGGCTGTTGCGGCGCGGCGGTCGCCGGGCAGCCGATGACGCCCAGCAGGTGCAGGGCCGTCTTGTAGCCGCCGATCGCGGACGAGGCGGCGCTCGCCGTGGCCGGGTCGCCCGTCTCCGTGAGCGCGAACAGGGCGGCCAGCCGGTCCTGTTCGGCGGCGGCCTCCCGCCAGCGGCCCGCGCGGGCGTGCCCGTACAGCCGGACGTAGCCCGCCGGGTCCACGTTGCCGAGCCCCGGCACGACGCCGTGGGCGCCCGCCAGCAGCGCGGCGTCGACGGTCAGCTCCGAGCCGGTGAGCACGGTGAACGTCCGGTCGAGCCGCTGCTCGCGCAGGCCGGTGAGCAGCCTGCGCAGCGAGCCGAGGTCGCCGCTGCTGTCCTTGAGCCCGGCGAGCGTGCCGTCCTCCGCGAGCGGCAGCAGGGTGGCCGGGGTGAGCTTGGTGTGCACGGCGGCGGGGATGTCGTACGCGATCAGCGGCAGGCCCGTCCCGGCCCGTACCCGCCGGAAGTGTTCGGTGATCTCCGCGGGCCGCGCGCCGGCGTAGAACGGCGCGGTGACGACGAGCGCGTCCGCGCCGAGTGCCTCCGCCGCGCGGGCGTGCCCCAGGACGCGGGCCGTCGTCATGTCGATGGCCCCCGCGAGCACGGGCACCCTGCCGCTGACGGCTTCGAGCACCACCCGCAGCGCGGTACCGCGCTGGGCGTCGCTCAGATACGCGGCCTCGCCGCTGGTCCCGAGCACGAACACGGCGTCCGCCCCGGCAGCCAGCACCCGTTCGACGAGCCTGCCGAGCCCGTGCGTGTCCACGTCCCCGGAGGGGGTGAGCGGCGTGCAGAGGGGAGGCACGACCCCGGCCAGAGGTACGGGCAGACGCATGGGGGCCCTTCCCGCTCGGCTGCGCGGTGTCCGGTTCGCGGGCGAATCTGTCGGATGGGGTGGTGTGTGTCAAGGGCGCGCGGAGGGTTCGGCGGGCGCTCCGGCCGAGCGCGGGCGCGGGGGTCGCCCAGGTGGGGACGCGCGTCCCGTTCCGGGTGCGGAAGATGCCGTCCGGACCATGGTGCGCCCCCGGGCGCCGCGTCACCATGGTTACCCGGCCGGACAGCTATGGAGCTACGGAGGCACGCGTGGACTTCGACGTCGTCGTGGAGATTCCGCAAGGCAGCCGCAACAAGTACGAGATGGACCACGAGCGCGGCCGCATCCGCCTGGACCGGCTGCTGTTCACCTCCACCCGCTACCCGGCGGACTACGGCTTCGTGGAGGGGACCCTCGGCGCGGACGGCGAGCCGCTCGACGCGCTCGTGCTCGCCGGGGAGCCGACGTTCCCGGGGGTCGTCATCGGATGCCGCGCGATCGGGATGTACCGGATGAGGGACGAGCAGGGCGAGGACGACAAGGTGCTGTGCGTGCCCGCCACCGATCCACGCCATGAACACCTGAGAGATCTGCGGCACTTGCCCGAGTACGACCGGCTGGAGATCCAGCACTTCTTCGAGGTCTACAAGGAACTGGAACCCGGCAAATCCGTTGACAGCGGGGCATGCTGGGCCGACCGGGCCGCGGCCGAGGCGGAGATCACGGCCTCGCTGGAGCGGGCGGCCGCGGCGAAGCGGGGGCAGCGGCGGGCGTAAGTGCGGTAAAAGGGGTCATGGCCCGCACGGAACGGCACTCCGACCCCACCCCGACGGCGCCCCGCGTCGGGGCACAGCCGTCGTCGCGAACCGGGCGGGTCCGGTTTCCCGCCCCGAACCGGGCGGCACCGTCCGGCCGTTCGCCCCGTACGGCGTCCGGGCGGGAGGCGCGGCGCGGGCGGGACGTCCCGCTCCTGGCCGCCGTCGCCGTGCTCTACGCCGTCGCGCAGCTCTGCTACGCCGTCGTCCATATGAACCTCGGCTGGGACGAGACGGTCTACCTCTCCCAGGTCGACCCCCGCGCCCCGGCGGCGTTCTTCAGCGCGCCGCGCTCCCGCGGCGTCAGCTTCCTCGTCGCGCCGGTCGTCGCCGTGACGTCGTCGACGGGCGCGGTGCGGGTCGCGCTCGTCCTGCTGTCGTCGGCGGCGCTGTACGCGGCGTTCAAGGTGTGGGAGCCGCTGCTCGGACGGCGGCGGCCCGCGCTCGCGGCCGCGCTGTTCGCCGGGCTGTGGATCACCGTGCTCAGCGGGCCCCAGGTGATGCCGAACCTCTGGGTGGCGCTGACGGCCGTGGCCGCCGTCGGCTGGTTCCTGCGGAGCCGCGAGGACCGCGGGCGCCGCCGCGCCCTCGCCGGCCTGGCCGCCTCGCTCGCCGCCGCCACGCTGTTCCGCGCCCCGGACGGCGTCTGGCTCGCCCTGCCCCTGCTCGCCGCCTGCGCGGCCGTGCCCGCCTGGCGGCGCCGGGGCACGGCGGCCGCGGTCCTCGGCGGGCTCGCGCTGGGCGGGGTGCAGTGGGCAGTCGAGGCGTATGTGCGGTTCGGGGGGATCTTCCAGCGGCTCGGCGTCTCCAGCGAGACCGAAGGCGGCATGGGCGCCCACCTCGGCGGCGGCCTGCTCGCGGCCTACCGGGGGCTCAACGGGCCGTTGCTGTGCCGCCCTTGCCGCATCGCGGCGCCGCCGCTCGGCCACTCGCTGTGGTGGCTGCTGCTCCCCCTCCTCGCGGCCGCGGCCTGTGCCCTCGCCGCGCGGGGCCGCGGGGCGGCGGAGACGTTCCTGCCCGTCGCGTGCGCGCTGTCCGTCTCGGTGCCCTATCTGCTCCTGCTGGACTACTCCGCGCCGCGCTTCCTGCTGCCCGCCTACGCCCTGCTCGCCCTGCCGACCGCCGGCCTCGTGGCCCGCGCGCTGCGGGCGGCGGGCGCCGGGCGGACCCGGGCCGCCGTGGCCGCGCTGCTGTGTGCGCTGTTCGCCGCGCACCTCGCCGTGCAGCTCAAGGAGCTCCGGGTGAACACGGCGGACGCCCGCGACACCACCGTGCGCTACCGGCGCGCGGCCGACGGGCTGCAGCGCCTCGGGCTGCGGGCGCCGTGCCTGGTGACCGGGCCCCGCGCGCAGCCGATCGCGTACGAAGCGGGATGCGCGTCGGCGCAGACGATGGGCAACAACCGCTCGACGACGGCCGCCGCGATCGAGCGGGCGGCACGCCGGATGCCGGTGGCCGTGCTGTACGACCCGGGTGACGGCTATCTCCCCCCGTACGCGCGGAGCTGGCACGCGCACGCCCTGCCGGGCACGGACTGGACCGCGTATGTCCGGTAGCCCCCGCCGCTACCGGGCCTACGCCTCGCGCAGCAGTGTCGCCAGGTCGCCGTCCAGGTCGAGGCGGGCCACCTCGGTGCCCGCGGGGACGGCCGCGTAGGAGCGGGCGAGGAAGCGGCGCAGCTCCGCCGTGTCGATCTGGACCATGGCGACGCCCTCGGGCGCGTGGAACTCCAGGACCGTCCGGTCCGGGCCGCACGGCCACACGTGGACGTCACCGGAGCCCGCCGGGGAGATCAGCCCGCACGCGAGCAGTTCGCGCGCGAACGCCCATGCCACGTCCGCCCCGTCCAGAGAGGCCACCGGGGGGAACGCGATGTGCACCGCGAAAGGGTCGGAGGGGGCGTAGCGGAGCTGCGCGGGAACGGCGCGGTCCTGCGGGGCCGAGGCGATCAGCCGTGCCTGGACAGCCTGGTCGATGACGGTGGACAACGCGTGCTCCCTTGCGGTCGGTTTGGGGTGGTGCGGGATCCGTGCCTCTCTGCCTTCACCGGGAGAGACGGCGGATCGAATCCGGCAGCCGCAGAAATGTGACGTGACCTACGTCACTGTCGCCCGCGGCGCGTGCTGGACGGGCAGCACCGCCAGCACTTCCCAGCCACCGCCCGGCACCGGCCCGGCCGTCAGGGAGCCGCCGATCGCGTCGGCGCGCTCGGTCAGGCCGACCAGGCCGAGGCCGCCGCTGTCCGCGGGAGAGCGGTGCGGGTGCTGCGGGGTACGGCCGTTGTCGCGCACGGAGACGAACAGGCGCGGGCCCGCGCCGCGCAGCGAGACGTCCACGGCCGTCGCGCGGGGGCTGTGCCTGGCCACGTTCTCCAGGGCCTCGGTGACGATCCGGTGGACGGAAGCGGCCAGTTCGGGCGCCAGCCCGGCGTCGAAGCACGGGTCGACGTACAGGCTGGCGCGCGGGCCGTCCGGGCTCCTGCGGGAGAACGCGTCGACCAGTTCCGCGATCCGGTCCAGGCCGGGCAGCGGCTCGCGGTGGGCCTGGTCCTGCTGGAGCACGCGCAGCAGCCGCCGGGCCGACGTCAGCGCCTCGTCGCCCGCCTCCTCGATGTCGCGCAGCGAGGCGGCGACGCGCTCGTCCTTGGCCAGCGACCCGGTGGCCTTCGCCAGCAGGGTCATCGCGGCGACGTGGTGGGCGACGAAGTCGTGCAGTTCGCCCGCCAGTTCGCGGCGTTCGGCCTCCCGTGCGGCGGCCACCGCCTCGGCCCGCTCGACGTCCCGGTAGCGCAGGCACAGCCCCAGCGCGACGACCCCGGCCACGACGAGGGAGTAGAGGACGACGGTGGTGCCGATCGCGCCGGCGTCCCGTACCGGCGCGGCGAGCACCCCGGCGGCCAGCGCGATGCCCAGCGGCACGGCGGCCCTGACCGGCGTCCGCCACGCGACGAACGCCAGCAGGGCGAGCAGGGCCGCGCTCTCGGTCAGCCCCCAGACCGGCAGGTGTTCGCCGACGGTGAGCAGATAGCCGGTCACCGTCCAGGAGACGGCCACGGCCGCCACGGCGCGGGCGGCGAGCGGGGCCCACGGCAGTACGCACGCGGCGACGAGCAGCCCGGCGATCCACACCACGAGGTGCGCGTGGTGTCCGCCGACGTGCCCCGAGTACCCCGAGTACACGGCTCCCCGGCTCAGCAGCCGCCCCTCCGCCATCCACAGCCCGCAGATTCCGGCCATCAGCCATCCGTGGCGGCGCCTCGACCGTGGGGGCGGGTGCTGTGCGGGGGGCGAAGGCAGGGTTATGGGGGGCATGCGTTCACGTTATGAGGGCGCCCGGGGCCCGGGGATCGCCCTTCCAGCCACCCGCCATGGGCCGAAAGGATGAATCTTTGACTGTTCCGGCTTGGACGGAGTCGTGGACGCGGGTACGCCGGGGCCATGGACGGGCACGGCGGCGTCGGCTAGCTTCCCGGTCCATGGGGTGGACGGGAAAGCGGATGAGGGTGGGACGGCCGTGGGCGCGGCGCGGGCTGATCGCGGCCGTGCGCGGCACGGCGCTGGTGACGGCGGCCGCGCTGCCCGTGGCCCCGGCCTCCGCGCGGGGCGGCCGGGAAGCGCCGGTCCGGGAGGCCGGAGCACCCGTCCGGGAAGCCGGAGCACCGGTCTGGGAGAGCGGGGACAGCGGCACGGACGCGCGGTTCCGCGGCCTCGCGGCGGTGAGCCGGTCCACGGCGTGGGTCGCGGGCACCAAGGGAACCGTGCTGCTCACCCGGGACGGCGGCCGTGGCTGGCGGAACGTCTCGCCGCCCGGGGCGGGCGCGCTGGAGTTCCGGGACGTGGCGGCGTTCGACGGGCGGCGGGCGGTCGTCCTCGCCATCGGTGAGGGCGAGGCCTCGCGGGTCTTCCGCACGGACGACGCGGGCGCCACCTGGACGGAGACGTTCCGCAACACCGATCCCCGGGCCTTCTACGACTGCTTGACCTTCTTCGACGCACGGCACGGGATCGCCCTGGGCGATCCGGTCGACGGCCGGTTCCGCGTCCTGGCGACCGGGGACGGCGGACGGAGCTGGCGGATGCTGCCGCCGGACGGCATGCCCGCCGCGCTGCCCGGCGAGGCGGCGTTCGCCGCGAGCGGGCAGTGCCTGGTGAGCTCGGGCGGCCGGGACGCGTGGATCGCCACCGGCGGCGCGGCGGTCTCCCGGGTCCTCCACTCCGCCGACCGCGGCCGCACCTGGACCGCGACCGGGACGCCCGTGCCGGCCGAAGACCCCGCGCGCGGGGTCTTCGGCCTCGCGTTCCGCGACCGCGCGCACGGGATCGCCGTCGGCGGCGACTACCGGGCCGGGCAGCCCTCGGGCCGCGCGGCGGCGGTCACCCGTGACGGCGGCGCGCACTGGATCCCGGCCGTCGCCCCTCCGCCCGCCTACCGCTCGGGCGTCGCCTGGCTGCCGCACAGCCGTGGCACGGCGCTCGCCGTGGGACCGACGGGCACCGATGTCACGACCGACGGCGGCCGCAGCTGGCACGGCGTCGACACCGGCTCGTACGACACGGTCGACTGCGCGCCGGGCGGCGGCTGCTGGGCGGCGGGCGAGAAGGGCCGGATCGCACGGCTCAGGACGGCAGTTCCTGCCGGTACGGCTCCAGCGGCGGGGCCGTCTTCGTCGCGTAGAACTGCGTGATCGAGTACTCGCACACGCCCGCCACGCTGAACGGGTCGCTCTTCGCGATCTCCTCGATCTTGGCGCGGTCGTCGCCGATGGCGATGATGACCCCGCCGTCGCGGGGCTCCTTGCGGCCCGAGGCGATGAAGACGCCCGAGGCGTAGTGCGCGTCGAGCCAGGCGACGTGCTCGGGGAGGGCGGCGTCGATGCGCTCGATCGGCGCGATGTAGGTCAGCTCAAGTACGAACATGATCCACAGGCTACGCTCGCGCGGCGGCCGGCGGGACCCGGGATCACCCCGACGCGCCCCGGAGGTAGCGTGTGGCCCACCATGAGCGACACACCTGACGAGCTGCCCGCGGGCTGGCCCACGACCGAGGCGGAAGCGACCGCCGTCCAGGACGAGTTGCGGGGCCGGGTGGTGCTGGACGAGCCGGGCCCGGCACCGGGGTCGCCCCTGATCGCCGTCGGCGTGGACGTCGCGTACGACGACGAGCGGGACGTCGTCGCGGCCGCCGCCGTGGCGCTCGACGCGCGCACCCTCGACGTCGTCGAGGAGGCGACGGCGGTCGGCCGGGTCGCCTTCCCCTACGTACCCGGGCTGCTCGCCTTCCGGGAGATCCCCACCGTGCTGGCCGCGCTGGGCCGCCTGTCGGTCACCCCCGGCCTGGTCGTCTGCGACGGCTACGGACTCGCCCACCCGCGCCGCTTCGGCCTGGCCAGCCACCTCGGCGTGCTCACGGACCTGCCGACGATCGGCGTCGCCAAGAACCCCTTCGCCTTCCGCTTCACCGAACCGGGGCCGCGCCGCGGGGACACGGCCCCCCTCCTGGACGGCGACGAGGAGGTGGGCCGGGCCGTACGCACCCGGGACGGCGTGAAACCGGTCTTCGTCTCGGTCGGCCACCGGGTGAGCCTGGACCACGCCTGCGGGTTCGCCTTGCGGCTGGCCCGCGACTTCCGGCTGCCGGAGACTACGCGGCGCTCCGATGCGTTGTGCCGTGCGGCGCTGCGGGGGGTTGTGCCTGGGCTGTGACGTCGAGTGCGGGCCGGTTCGCCGCCTGCGGCGGGAGCGCCCTGCGGGCGCGTCCTCAAACGCCGGACGGGCTGGATGTGCAGGCGTTGTCCGCAGCCTGCGGGCCGCAGCGGAGGTCGG
>NZ_JBSFWT010000035.1:0-74078 GCF_053594975.1 Streptomyces sp. NPDC002537 | reverse complement strand
CGTTGGCCTGCGGCCCGCAGGCTACGGACTACGCCCGCACAATCCAGCCCGTCCGGCGATTGAGGACGCGGCCGCAGGCCGCCCCCGCCGCAGGCGGCGAACCGGACCGCGGCCGGAGTCGGAGCAGGCCGGAGACCGGGTCGCGGCCGCCGCCAGGCGGGTTCCGCAGAGCCGCCGGAGGCCGCGGCATCCACCGATACACTGCGGAGCAACACCGCGCCCGGGCTCACAGCGTCGTGCGTCACACGCGGCTGCCCTTCACCGCCTGCGGCCGTCGGGACGGCCGTCCCTCAAAGGACTAGTGAGGACCACGTGAGCACTGCCCCGCCCCGTAAACCCGTCGTACTCATCGCCGAAGAGCTCTCGCCCGCGACTGTCGACGCCTTGGGTCCGGACTTCGAGATCCGGCACTGCGACGGCGCGGACCGCGCCGCGCTGCTGCCCGCCGTCGTCGACGTGGACGCCGTCCTCGTGCGCAGCGCGACGAAGATCGACGCCGAGGCGATCGCGGCCGCGAAGCGGCTGCGGGTCGTCGCACGGGCCGGCGTCGGTCTGGACAACGTCGATGTCGCGGCCGCCACCAAGGCGGGCGTGATGGTCGTCAACGCCCCGACGTCCAACATCGTCACGGCCGCGGAGCTCGCGTGCGGCCTGCTGATCGCCACCGCCCGCAACATCCCGCAGGCCGACGCGGCGCTGAAGAACGGCGAGTGGAAGCGCTCGAAGTACACCGGTGTCGAGCTGTCCGAGAAGACGCTCGGCGTCGTCGGCCTCGGCCGGATCGGTGTGCTCGTCGCCCAGCGCATGTCCGCGTTCGGCATGAAGATCGTCGCGTACGACCCCTACGTACAGCCCGCGCGGGCCGCGCAGATGGGCGTCAAGCTGCTGACGCTCGACGAGCTGCTGGAGACCGCGGACTTCATCACCGTCCACCTCCCGAAGACCCCCGAGACGCTCGGGCTCATCGGCGACGAGGCGCTCCGCAAGGTCAAGCCGTCGGTGCGGATCGTCAACGCCGCGCGCGGCGGCATCGTCGACGAGGCGGCCCTGGCCAGCGCCCTGAAGGAGGGCCGGGTCGCCGCCGCGGGCCTGGACGTCTACGCCCAGGAGCCGTGCACCGACTCGCCGTTGTTCGAGTTCGACAACGTGGTCGCCACCCCGCACCTGGGCGCCTCCACGGGCGAGGCGCAGGAGAAGGCGGGCATCGCGGTCGCGAAGTCGGTGCGCCTCGCGCTCGCCGGCGAGCTGGTGCCGGACGCGGTCAACGTCCAGGGCGGGGTCATCGCCGAGGACGTCAAGCCGGGTCTGCCGCTCGCCGAGAAGCTCGGGCGCATCTTCACCGCGCTGGCGGGCGAGGTCGCGGTCCGGCTCGACGTCGAGGTGTGCGGCGAGCTCACCCAGCACGATGTGAAGGTGCTCGAACTCTCCGCGCTCAAGGGCGTGTTCGAGGATGTCGTCGACGAGACGGTGTCGTACGTCAACGCCCCCCTGTTCGCGCAGGAGCGGGGCGTCGAGGTCCGGCTGACCACCAGCTCGGAGTCGGCCGAGCACCGCAATGTGGTGACTGTGCGCGGCACGCTGTCGGGCGGGGACGAGGTCGCCATCTCCGGCACGCTCGCGGGCCCCAAGCACCTGCAGAAGATCGTCGCGGTCGGTGAGCACGACGTGGACCTGGCGCTCGCCGAGCACATGGCGTTCCTCCGCTACGACGACCGGCCCGGCGTCGTCGGCACGGTCGGCCGCATCCTCGGCGAGGCGGGCATCAACATCGCCGGGATGCAGGTGTCCCGTGCGACGGAGGGCGGCGAGGCGCTGGTCGCCCTCACCGTCGACGAGTCGATCCCGGCCCCGGTCCTCGGGGAGATCGCGACGGAGATCGGCGCGGCGTTCGCCCGCGCGGTCGACCTGACGACCTGACGGACCGGCGGACCGGGACCTACGGACCGGCGGCGCGCACGCGGGCCCCGGCCGCACCCCCGAGGTGCGGCCGGGGCCTTGTGCCGGGTCAGCCCTTGCGGCCGGCGCCCTGGTTCGCGGCGTCCCGCAGGAACTCGTCGAAGGTGATGACGTCGTCGCCCGACGGCACCGTGATCCTCGGGTCGGCGCCGTAGTCCGAGTACTCCTCGGTCGTGGTGTGCTCCTTGGTGCCCTTGCCGTGCTCCTGGGCCTTGACGACGAGGTCGTCCGCGCCGATCCAGAGGTCGATGTCGGCCTTGTCGACCCCTTCCTTGCCCTTCACATAGAGGTCGCGGAGCCATCCCTCCACCGCGTCGCCCTTGTACTGCGCGAGCTCGGAGATCACGACGGAGCCCTTGACGTGGCTCGTGGCCCGGCCGCCGACGGTCTCGTCGCCGACCTTCGTGAGGTCCTTGGCCGTGGCGAGCGCGCCGAGCAGCAGCGGGAGATAACCCTCGGCGCGCTTCTCCTGCCCGTCCTCCGGCTTGCTGTCGGACTTGAGCCACTTGCCCCCGGCGAGACCGGCGTTCTTGGTGTAGATCGCCTTGTCGTCGCTGATCATGTCGTTGAAGCTGTCCAGCTTGGGGTTCTCGTTCGGCGGCCCCCACAGCTTCTTCCGCTGGAGTTCGGGCTTCCGCGAGAAGGAGACCTCGGCCCGGATCTCGCCCTTCTCGGTCCTGGTCGTGTTCTTCGTCAAGTACGAGTTCTGCTGCGCGGTCTTCAGCGCGGCGGCCTTCAGCACGGTGCGGGGGTCCCGCGTATCCGCCTTGGCCACGTTGCCCTTTGCGCCGTCCTTGTTCTTCCCGCCGTCGCTCCCGGAGCCCTGGCCGCCGCCACCGCACGCGGCCAGACTCAGGACGAGAGCGGCCCCCGTGGCCGCCATGACGCTTTTCCGGATCGCCTTCACGGCTTTTGATGTCCTTTGCCTCGTTTTTAACAACCTGGAAAGCGTACGCGACCCTTATGCGGCCTTGATGCCCGGGTTTGACCCGCGATCCTTCCGGGCCCCCGCATGATCGACGAACGCCGCGGGCCACTTGCGGTCGTCCGGCCCGGAGTTCACGCTTTCCCGCATGGGCGCACCGCGACGGCCGCCGAGCCCGGCCCCCTACTTACGGATCGCCGCCGAGCTCCGCGACCGCATCTCCTCCGGTGAGCTCCGCGCGGGCGGGAAGGTGCCGTCCACGCGGCAGATCACCCAGGAGTGGGGCGTCGCGACGGCCACCGCCACCAAGGTCCTGGCGGTGCTCCGGCGGGAAGGGCTCGTACGGGCCGTGCCCGGTGTGGGCACCGTGGTGGCGGCGCCCGGGGTTCCCGGGGCCCCCGCGGCGCCCCGGCGGGGGAGGGCGCGGGAGGGCGGGCCCGCCGTGCTCACCCGGGAGCGCGTCGTGCGCACCGCCGTCGCGATCGCCGACGCCGACGGCGCCGCGGCCCCGTCCATGCGGGCCATCGCGGCCGAACTCGGCGTCGCCACCATGGCGTTGTACCGCTGTGTGCCCGGCAAGGGCGAGCTGGTCGGCCTGATGGCGGACGCGGCCTTCGGCGAGGAGCGGCCGCCGGACGACGCGCCCACCGACTGGCGGGGGCGCCTGGAGACGGCCGCGCGCCTCCAATGGGTGCTCTACCGCCGTCACCCCTGGCTCGCCGGTACCGCCTCGCTCACCCGGCCACCGCTCACCCCGCACGCGCTGGCCCATGTGGAGTGGGCGGTGGCCCCGCTCGTCCGGCTGGGCCTGCACCCGCGCGCCGTGCTGCACATCGTCGGCACACTGGCGGGCTATGTCCGGGGTGTCGCCCTGAACCGGGGTCAGGGCCGGGACGACGGCCCGGCCCTGGACGCGCTGTTCGAGTTCGGGCTGCTGCGACTGCTGGACGGGATGGGCACGTACATCGACGGGCCGTGACGGCGCGGACGTCCCGGCCGCGCATGCCGCCGCGCCGTCACTCGGGCGCGGGCCCGTCCGTCCGCCCGGCCCGCAGTGCCGTCACCGTCAGGGCGGCCGCGAGCAGCAGGACCGCCGTGCCGCCGACCGCGGCGATGTTCATGCCGTGCGTGAACGCCTCGCGTGCCGCGGCCAGGACGGAGTGCCCGGCCCGTTCCGGCAGCCGGGCCGCGACGGCCGCCGCGCCGCCGAGCGTCTCGCGCGCCGACGCCAGCGCGCCGTGCGGCAGTTCGCCGGAGAGCGAGCCGGTGACGTCGCGGCGGTAGACGGCCACGCCGACGCTGCCGAAGAGCGCCATGCCGAGCGCCCCGCCGAACTCCTGGCCCGTCTCCAGCAGGGCGGCCGCGCTGCCCGCCTTCTCCGGCGGGGCGGTGCCGAGCGCCATGTCCGAGACCAGGGCCATCACCGTGACGATGCCGCAGCCGACGACCGCCGACCCGGCGAGGGTGAGCACCAGTGAGTCCGTGCCGCAGAATCCGAGCAGGGCGTAGCCGGCGGCGGCGATCACGAAGCCGGCGGCGATGACACGGGACGTGGCGAACCGCTGGCCCGCCACGGTGGCGAGCGGCGCGGCGGCCCCCACCGCGAGCGACGGGACGGTGCCCCACAGCGCGGCCTCCAGCGGGCTCTTGCCGAGGACGGACTGGAGGTACTGCGTGGTGAAGTAGGCGGAGCCCATCATCCCGAACGCCGCGACCGTGTTGATCCCTATGCCCGCGCCGAACGCGCGGTGCCGGAACAGCTCACGGCTGATCATCGCGTCCCGCCGGGTCCGCTGGCGGCGGACGAAGACCGCGCCGATCGCCAGGCCCGCGGCCACGCACAGCACCCTGGACACGGTGAACCCCTCGGCGGCGATCTCCTTGAGCCCGTAGATCACCGGGAGCACGGCGCCCATCGACAGCGGCACGCCGAGCAGGTCGAACCGGCCGGGCGCGGGGTCCTTGGACTCCGGGACGAGCAGCGGGGCGAGGACCAGGAGCAGCACCATCGCGGGCACGTTCACCAGGAAGACCGAGCCCCACCAGAAGTGGTCGAGCAGCAGCCCGCCCAGCACGGAACCGAGCGCGATGCCGCCGGCCATGGCCCCGGACCAGATGCCGATCGCCTTGGTGCGCTGGGCGGGGTCCCGGAACATCGTGCGCACCAGCGCCATGGTGCTCGGCATCAGGGTGGCACCGCCGATGCCGAGCACGGCCCGCGCCGCGATGAGCGTCTCGGGGTTCCGCGCGTAGGCGGCGGCCACCGAGGCGGCACCGAACGCCACCGCCCCGAACAGCAGCAGCTTGCGGCGGCCGATCCGGTCGCCGAGCGACCCCATGGTGATCAGCAGCCCGGCGAGGGCGAACGCGTACGCGTCGAAGATCCACAGCTGCTGGGTGGCGCTCGGCGCGAGCTGCTCGCTGATGGCGGGGATGGCGAAGAACAGGACGGACACGTCCATCGAGACCAGGAGGAGAGGCAGCAGGAGGACGACGAAGGCCGTCCACTCCTTGCGCCCGGCACGGGTGCTGGGGTTCGTCATGCCGAGGAATATACGAGCGTCTTAAACGCTTGTCTAGAACGCTTGTATAAGACGTCTGTATGAGACGGCTGTATGGGACGCGTGTCTAGTACGCGCGTATGGGGCCGAGTTAGGCTGCTGACATGGGACATCGCGAAGATCTGCTCGACGGCGCGAAGGCGTGCCTGCTGGAGAAGGGGTGGGTGCGCACCACCGCGCGCGACATCGTCTCCGCCTCCGGCGCCAACCTCGCCTCCATCGGCTACCACTACGGCTCGAAGGACGCGCTGATGATGGCGGCGTTCATGAAGATGACCGAGGAGTGGGGCGACCAGATGAGCCGGGCCCTGGCCGTGGGTGCCCCGGAGGGTGCCTCCAGGGCGGAGCTCCTCGCGGCCAAACTGGACACGCTGACCGCGGGGTTCGAGGAGAACCGGAAGTTCTGGGAGGTCCAGCTGGAGGTGGTCGGCCAGTTGGGGAGCAACCCCGAGCTGAAGGGGTGGTTCGCCGGCGTGTTCCCCGAGGGCCGCGAGGGCATGGTCGCGGTCTTCGAGGGCGTCGAGGACTGCTATGTGAACGACGACGCGACGCGCACCGCGGGCTCCTTCTACCACGCCCTGTTCATCGGCATGTGGGTCCAGTGGGTCGTCGACGCCAAGTCCGCGCCGACGGGCGCCGAACTGGTCGAGGGCATGCGCCGGGCGCTGGCCGGGGAGGTCTTCGGCCCGTCCGTGTCCCCCGCCGACGTGGAGCGGCACCCGCACGGCACCGCCTGACGGCGCCCCGATGTCCGGCGGCGCCGCTCAACTGCCGCTGTTCAGGGCCCTGTTACCCGCACATGGGCCGGGCCCGGCCGGCTGTCGGCTGTCGGTCGTCGGTCATCGGTAGGAATCGACCAGCCGGGCCAGGTGCCGCCCCGCGATGAGCAGCGGCTCCTCGCTCCGCGCGACCTGGGCCGCTAGCTCCGCCCCCTCCAGCGTGTGGATCACCGTGTGCGCGAGCTCGTACGCGTCCTCCTCGCCGATCCCGGAGCGGCGGAGCCGGTCGGACACCAGCCCCCGCCAGCGCTCGAACGCCTCCGCCGCCGCCCGCTGGATGTCGGGGGCGCGCCCGGCCGTGCCCAGGCTCGTCGCCGTCACCGGGCAGCCGTCGATCCAGTCCGAGGCCCGCAGCTCCTCGGCGACCGCGCGGGCGGTGGCGGCCACCGCCTCCGCCGGGTCCTCCTCGCCGTCGAGCACGGCCCGCAGCACATCCGCGAACTCCCGGTCGCCGTGGCGGATCGCCTCCGCCGCCAACTCCTGCTTGCCGCCCGGGAAGAAGTGGTAGACCGAGCCGAGCGTGGCCTCCGCCTCCCGGGAGATCTGCTTGATCCCGGTCCCCTCGTATCCCTGACGCTGCATCAGCCGTGACGCGGCCCGGACGATCCGTTCGCGCGTACCGAGCGCGGCGGCGTCCGCGCCCGCCTGCGTAGTGGTCTTCACCCTCGAAGGATATCCAATAGAGCGTTCGTTCCAGAGCGTGCTAGGTTCCTCTCTAGATAGAGCGTTCGTTCTAGAGGGGGGAATTCCCTTGTCTTTTCAGGCTCTTCCGGACAAGCAGGCCGTCACCGTCATCGGTCTCGGCCCCATGGGCACGGCGATGGTCGAGGCGTTCCTGGCCGCAGGGCACCGCGTGACCGTCTGGAACCGCACCGCCGCCAAGGCGGACGCCCTCGTCGCCAAGGGCGCCGAGCGGGCGGCCACGGTCGAGGAGGCGCTGGCCGCCAACGAACTGGTGGTCCTCAGCCTGACCGACTACGACGCGATGTACGCGATCCTCGGACCCGCCACCGCCGCACTGGCCGGCCGGGTCCTCGTCAATCTCAGCTCCGACACCCCGGCGCGCGCCCGCGAGGCGGCCGAGTGGGCCGCCGGGCACGGCGCCCGGCACCTCACCGGCGGGGTCCAGGTGCCGCCGTCGGGCATCGGCTCACCGGAGTCCGCCACCTTCTACAGCGGCCCCGAGGACGCCTTCGCGGCGTACGAGGACACCCTGAAGGTGCTCACCGGCACGGACTACCGCGGCGCGGACCCGGGCCTGGCCGCGCTGTACTACCAGCTCCAGATGGACGTCTTCTGGACCACCATGACCGGCTACCTGCACGCGGTCACCGTCGCCGAGGCCAACGGCATCCCGGCGGAGCGCTTCCTGCCGTACGCCACCTCGACGGTGGCCTCGATCCCGGGCTTCCTCGCGTTCTACGCCCCGCGGATCGACGCCGGACGGCACGACGGCGACGTCGACAGACTCGCCATGGGCACCGCCAGTGTCGAGCACGTCGTGCACACCACCGAGGACTCGGGCGTCGACGGCTCACTGCCCGCCGCGGTCCTGGAGATCTTCCGGCGCGGCCTGGCGCAGGGGCACGCGGGCGACAGCTTCACCAGCCTGATCGAGACCTTCCGGAAGCGCCCGGCGTGACCGGGCCGGGGGCGTCCGTCCCGAACGCGTGCCGATGCGGCGTATTCCGTCGTTATGCGGAATGTCGTTGTACGGAACGCGGCCGGACCACGCGCAGCCGACGGCGGGGCCCAGTCCGCTTCCCTTGCCCGTCACCCGGTGACCAGAGAACGGAAGCCCCCATGAGCATCACCCGTGTCAGCATCGACTCCGACCTGTGCATCGGCGCCGGCCAGTGCGTCCTCACCGCTCCCGGTGTCTTCGCCGAGGACGAGGACGGCTTCGGCACCGTCGCCCCCGGCAGGGAGGACGGCGGGGGCGACCCGCGCGTACACGAGGCGGCGCGGGCCTGCCCGTCGCAGGCGATCATCGTCGAGGAGGACTGACCCGCTCCGCGGCCCCGCGACGGCCCTACAGCCGGTCCGCCTTCAGCGCCATGTGCAGCAGGAGGCGGCCCTCGCCGTCGTCCAGGTCCAGCCCCGTGAGCTGCTCCACCCGCGACAGGCGGTAGTAGAGCGTCTGGCGGTGGATGCCCAGCGCCGCGGCCGTACGGCCCGCCTGGCCCGCGCAGTCGAGGAACACCTCGGCGGTGCGGGCCAGTTCCGTGTGGGCGGGGGCCAGCAGCGGGAGGACCGACGGATCCGCCGCGGCCCGCGCGGGCAGCGCGGCCAGGACGCGGTACGGGCCGATCCCCGACCACTCCGCCACCGGCCCCAGCCGGGCCTCCGCACCGGCCGCCCGCGCGGCGGCCAGCGCCTCGCGCCACGCCTCGGGCAGCTCCGCGAGCCCCCGCCGCGGGGTGCCGAGCCCGGCGGTCGCCCGCCCGCCCCGTACGGCCGGGCCGCCCGCCCGCGGCGACCGCAGCAGCCGGTCGGCGGCCGTGAGCGCGGGCGCGGGCGAGGCCGTGGCCCGCAGCCGGATCAGCGCGGCCAGGGCCGCCGAGCCGTCCGGCAGCGCGTCCGGCACCGCGCACAGCGCCGCCACCCCCGACTGCCCGGCCAGCGCCGCCCCCGCACCGTCCGCCGCCGCCCCCTCCGCCTCGCCGTCGGTGTCGCCCACGATCCGCCACGGCGCCACCGCGACCAGCGCCAGCGGCCCGTCCGCCGCCTGGCCCAGCGCCTCCCGCAGCGCGGCCCGCGCCGCGTCCCGCCCCGCCGGCCTGCCGGCCAGCAGCTCACGCAACAGCTCGCCCAGCTCCGCGCCCGCCCGCGCCTCGGCGGCCAGCAGCGCCCCGATCCGGGCGGCCGTCTCCATCGCCTGGGCGAGCCGCGGGTCCGCGAACGGCTCGGCGAGGTCCAGCCCCGCCAGGTGCTCGTCGTCCAGCAGCCAGACATAGCCCAGCACCACACCCCGGTGCCGCACGGGCAGACAGATACGGCCCTTGAACACCCCCGCCGCCGGGTCCGGCGGAATCCGCAGCGGCGCCTGCGCCCGCGCGATCCCGAACGCCTCGAACCACGCCCGCACTGCTGCCGTCGACCGCCGCTGGAGGATCGACCGCGTCCGCACCGGGTCCATCGTCAGCTCGACGTCGTCGTCACTCTCATGGGCGCCGAAGGCGATCAGCCCGAAATCCCGGTCCTCCAGCGTCGCGGCCGCGCCGAGCGCGGCCGATATCTCGTCCACGAGCTGCTGATAGTCGCCGCGCATGCGCCGCCGCGCTCCCTTCCGGCCCCCGTGGAAAGCCCGGCCGAGCCCGTTATGGCCCGAATTCGATCCCCGGATTCATGTGCCGGTCACTATTCTCATACATATGTCTGAGATCCGGGCCACGGATGCGTGACAGCTGTCGATGGCCGTGACCCGCCCTGATCTCTAGTTTTCACGATGAGTTACTTCTGCCGCCTCCCCGCGTGGGACCGGCCGTCATCGTGGAGGTGCCCAGTGCTGGGTCCTGTGCTGCTCGCCGCGTCCCGCAGCGATGCCATCCGCCGTATCGTCTCGGCCGCTCCGGTCACCCGCCCCGTCGTGGACCGCTTCGTCGCGGGCGAGCGCCTCGACGAGTCCATGGCCGCCGTACGGTCCCTGAACCAGCGCGGTCTGGAGGTCACCCTCGACCACCTCGGTGAGGACATCACCGACCCCGCGGAGGCCCTCCGCACCCGCGATGCCTACCTCGCCCTCGCCGAGGCCCTCAAGGAGCAGGGCCTGGGCACCCGCGCCGAGATGTCCGTGAAGCTGTCCGCCTTCGGGCAGGCGCTGGCCGGCGGCCACGACCTGGCGCTCGCCAACGTCACCCCGGTCGTCGAGGCCGCCGCCGAGGCCGGCACCACGGTGACGCTGGACATGGAGGACCACACCACGGTCGACTCCACGCTGGCGATCCTCGCCGAGCTGCGCAAGAAGTTCCCGCAGACGGGCGCCGTCCTGCAGTCCTACCTCTTCCGCACCGAGGACGACTGCCACGCGCTCGCCGGGGAGGGCTCCCGGGTGCGCCTGGTGAAGGGCGCCTACAAGGAGCCCGCCTCCGTCGCCTACCAGGACAAGCGCGAGGTCGACCTGGCCTACGTCCGCTGCCTGAAGATCCTGATGGCGGGCGAGGGCTACCCGATGATCGGCTCCCACGACCCGCGCATGGTCGCCATCGCGCAGGAGCTCGGCCGCCGCCACGGGCGCAAGCTGGACGAGTACGAGTTCCAGATGCTCTACGGCATCCGCGAGGCGGAGCAGGAGCGGCTCGTGGCGGACGGCCACCGGATGCGCGTGTACATCCCGTACGGCACCGACTGGTACGGCTACTTCATGCGACGCCTCGCGGAGCGCCCCGCCAACCTGACCTTCTTCCTGCGCTCGCTCGCGACGCGCGGCTGAATATCCGACCCCTGATCGAAGGAGATTACGACCATGGATGCTGTGACCCAGGTCCCCGCCCCGGTCAACGAGCCGGTGCACAGCTACGCCCCCGGTTCCGCCGAGCGCGCCCGGCTGGAGGCCAAGCTCAAGGAGCTGGCCGACAACCCGATCGACCTGCCGATGACGATCAACGGTGAGAAGCGGATGGGCGGTGGCGAGCCCTTCGACGTGGTCCAGCCGCACAACCACGCCGCCGTCCTCGGCACGTTCCACAACGCCACCCGGCAGGACGCGCAGGACGCCGTCGATGCCGCGCTCGCCGCGGCCCCGGCCTGGCGCGCGATGTCCTTCGACGACCGCGCCGCGATCATCCTGCGCGCCGCCGAGCTGCTGGCCGGCCCCTGGCGCGAGACGCTGGCCGCCTCCACCATGCTGGGCCAGTCCAAGACCGCCCAGCAGGCGGAGATCGACACCCCCTGCGAGCTCGTCGACTTCTGGCGCTTCAACGTGCACTTCGCGCGCCAGATCCTCGCCGAGCAGCCGGTCGCCAACTCCGCCGGCGTGTGGAACCGCAGCGACCACCGCCCGCTGGAGGGCTTCGTCTACGCGATCACGCCGTTCAACTTCACGGCCATCGCGGGCAACCTGCCGACCGCGCCCGCGCTCATGGGCAACGTCGTCGTCTGGAAGCCGTCCCCGACCCAGACCCACTCCGCCGTGCTGCTGATGCAGCTGCTGGAGGAGGCGGGCCTGCCCAAGGGCGTCATCAACCTGGTGACCGGCGACGGCATCGCCGTCTCCGAGGTGGCCCTGAACCACCCCGAGCTGGCGGGCATCCACTTCACCGGTTCCACCAAGACCTTCCAGTACCTGTGGAAGACGGTCGGCACCAACATCGAGAAGTACCGCTCCTACCCGCGCCTGGTCGGCGAGACCGGCGGCAAGGACTTCGTCGTCGCCCACCCGAGCGCCGACCGCGGCATCCTGAAGACCGCGCTGACCCGCGGCTCCTTCGAGTTCCAGGGCCAGAAGTGCTCGGCCTCCTCCCGCGCCTACATCCCGCGTTCCATCTGGGAGGACGGCTTCAAGGAGGAGTTCGCAGCCGAGGTCGACGGCATCACCATGGGTGACGTCACCGACCTGTCGCACTTCATCGGCGCCGTCATCGACGACCGTGCCTTCGCCAAGAACAAGGCCGCGATCGACCGCGCCAAGGCCGACCCGTCCTGCACGATCGTCGCCGGCGGCACGTACGACGACTCGGTCGGCTACTTCGTCCGCCCGACCGTCATCGAGTGCACCGACCCGGCCAACGAGGTCTTCACGACCGAGTACTTCGGCCCGATCCTCGCCGTGCACGTCTACGAGGACGGCGACTTCGACGCGATGCTCCAGCAGATGGAGTCCGTCTCGGCGTACGCGCTGACCGGCGCGGTCATCGCGCAGGACCGCGCCGCGGCCGCCGACGCCATGGCCAAGCTCCGCTTCGCCGCGGGCAACTTCTACATCAACGACAAGTCGACGGGCGCCGTCGTCGGCCAGCAGCCGTTCGGCGGCGGCCGCGCCTCCGGCACCAACGACAAGGCCGGTGCCGCGTCCAACCTGACGCGCTGGATCTCCTCGCGCTCCATCAAGGAGACGCTGGTCCCGCCGACCGACTACCGCTACCCGCACATGGGCTGATCCCCGCCCAGCGGTGAGCTCCGCCCCCGACCGGCCCCCCAGCCGGCCGGGGGCGGTGTCGTATCACCGATGCGCCGTCTCAGATGCTAGGACGTCCGACTAATGGTGGAGACAACGAAGCGCCACGGGCTTAGCGTGGGAACAGCCGATCGTCCCGCTCCATCGAGCGATGGCGGCCGCGGCCCGGTGCGTCCGCGCAGGTGATCCCTGTCGCACCCGGCCCCCGCCCGTGTTCCCGGCTTCTTCGAATCCTTCTCGGGGCTTACGCAGAGGAGACGTGACTCATGGCCGACACCGCTGTCCGCAGGACCCGCCGCACCCCCCATTCCGACGCGCGCGACTCCGACCGGGCGAACGCCGCC
This sequence comes from Streptomyces sp. NPDC002537, assembly GCF_053594975.1. NCBI lineage: Bacteria > Bacillati > Actinomycetota > Actinomycetes > Kitasatosporales > Streptomycetaceae > Streptomyces > Streptomyces sp. NPDC002537. Next base: position 61,398 of record NZ_JBSFWT010000035.1, on the reverse strand, counting down.
GCTGCCCTCCAGCGTGCGCTGGACCGTCGTGACAACGGCGGCGCGACCGGTCACTGACCCGGTCACTGACGACCCGGGCGCTCCACAACGAAGTGGTCGATGCGCTCACCGGTCTCCGCCAGCGCCGTCACCCGCAGCCGCGGGTGACGGCCGGGCTCCGCCTCGACGGCGAGGAAGGAGTAGTCGGTGTAGCGCACCCGCGACCACTCCACCTGCTCCTTGTGCTTCCCGCCGCCCTTCACCCAGTGGAAGGTGGAGACGCTCTCGACGTCCTTGACGTGGCCCTCGTAGCTGTCGGGCGCCGGGAAGTCGTACAGCGACTTCCCGGCCGCGCCGGCCGTCACATAGACGATGCCCTCGCGCGAGGAGTCGACGGTCCCGCCGATCGGCACCTTCTTGGAGACACGCTGTCCCTTGATGGCGTCGGTGCGCTCGTAGACGTGGTTGTGGCCGTTGATGACCAGGTCCACCTTGTGCTTCTCGAAGAGCGGCAGCCAGGTGTCGCGCACCCCGCCGTCCGAGGCGTGGGAGTTGGTCGTCGAGAAGGTGCAGTGGTGGAAGAAGACCACCACGAAGTCGATGCCCCGCTGCCCGCGCAGCTCGCCCAGGCGCCGGTCCAGCCACGCGGTCTGCTTGCCGCCGCTGTAGCCGGTGTTGGCGGTGATCTCGTACGAGACGTCGTTGGCGTCCAGCGCGACGACGCCCACATTGCCGTACGTGAAGGAGTAGACGCCCGGCGCGTGCTTGGTGTCGAAGCCGTTGGCGGGCAGCGACCAGCGGGCGCTCTGGCCGCCGTAGCCGTTGGGGGAGTACCAGGCCTCCATGTCGTGGTTGCCGGTGGTCACCATCCACGGCACGCTCTTGGCCACCGACTCGGTCTGGGCGAGGAACTGGTCCCAGGCGCGGGCGTCGTAGACGTCGTCCGGCTTGCCCTCGCCGCTGTTGTCGGCGTAGCAGATGTCACCCGCGTGCAGATGGAAGGCGGGGTTCTGGCCGAGGATCAACTGGTCGTTGGCGAGGGCGTGGTAGCTGACGCCCTGGTCGCCGAAGGCGGTGAAGGTGAACTTCTCCGCGCGCGCCGGGGCCGTGCTGAACGTCCCTATGGTGGGCAGGTTGCGGGCGTCCGCCGGGTCGAAGCCGTCGTGGCCGACGCCGTAGTAGTACGTCCGGCCGGGCTGCAGTCTGTCCAGGGCCACGTGCAGATAGACCTGGTCGACGGCCGGGAGCTTCTTGGACAGCGCCGGGGTGTGCAGGGTGCGCACCTCCGCGTCGATCCGGTGGCTGAGGTCCCAGGGCTTCAGGCCCACCCGTACGAACGGCCGCTTGACCGCGAACGGTACCTGCCAGGAGATCCGCATCTGCGTCTTCGGGTCGGCGCCGAAGGCGAGGTGGCGGCCGAACGGCGCGACGTGCCTGCCGTCCACTCCGGTGGTCGCGGCGGAGGTGAGCAGGGTGGGGGAGGCGACCGAGGGCGCTGCGTACGCGCTGGTGACGCCGCCGCCCAGCAGACCCGCGCCCGCCACGGTGCCCGCCGTGACGGCGCCGGCGCGGAGCATGCCGCGCCGCGTCAGCCTGGTCCGCAGATACTCGTGCTGCTCGGCCATCGTCATCCGGCTCGCGAGCTGTTGGGGGATGCCTACGCGTGGTGTGTCCATGGCGCAGAACGTGCCAGGGATGGACGACCGGAGTGCGGACTTTGCATGAACGCGACCTATACGAATCGCAATGTGTCCGCATGGTGGACGGAGTGTGTCATCCAGCGGGACGGCGGAGTACGGTCCCGTCATGTCTCGCAGCATTCGCCTCGCAGTGATCCCCGGTGACGGCATCGGCCGGGAAGTCGTGGCCCAGGGCCTCAAGGTCCTCGGCGCGGTGCTCCCCCCTGACGTGAAGCTGGAGACCGAGGAGTACGACCTCGGTGCCCGGCGCTGGCACGCCACCGGTGAGACCCTTCCCGACGCCGAGCTGGACTCCCTCAAACGGCACGACGCGATCCTGCTCGGCGCGATCGGCGACCCGTCCGTGCCCTCCGGGGTACTGGAGCGCGGGCTGCTGCTCAAGCTGCGGTTCGCCTTCGACCACTACGTCAACCTGCGTCCGTCGAAACTCTTCCCCCACACGGCGACTCCGCTCGCGGGCCGCCCCGCCATCGACTTCGTCGTCGTCCGCGAGGGCACCGAGGGCCCGTACACCGGCAACGGCGGCAGCCTGCGCACCGGCACCCCCGCCGAGGTCGCCACCGAGGTCAGCGTCAACACCGCCTACGGCGTGGAGCGCGTGGTGCGCGACGCCTACGAGCGCGCCCGGTCCCGCCCGCGCAAGAAGCTGACCCTGGTCCACAAGAACAACGTCCTCGTGTACGCGGGCCACCTCTGGAAGAGCGTCTTCGACCGCGTCGGCCTGGAGTACCCCGAGGTCACCACCGACTACCTGCACGTCGACGCCGCGACGATCTTCTTCGTCACCCAGCCCGAGCGCTTCGACGTCATCGTCACCGACAACCTCTTCGGCGACATCCTCACCGACCTCGCGGCCGCCGTCACCGGTGGCATCGGCCTCGCCGCCTCCGGCAACATCAACCCCGGTGGCGAATTCCCGTCGATGTTCGAGCCGGTCCACGGCTCCGCGCCCGACATCGCGGGCACCGGCAAGGCCGACCCCACGGCCACCGTCCTCTCCGTGGCGCTGCTGCTGCGCCACCTCGGGTACGAGCCGGAGGCCGCCCGCGTCGAGGCCGCCGTGGGCGAGGACCTCGCGGCACGCGGCACCGCGTTCCGCACGACGGACCAGATCGGCGACGCCCTCGCCGCCCGCGTATCCGTCGGCTGAGCATCCGGCCTGCTGCGCGCTCGCGCGGTCGGGTGCCACCATCGACCCAGGGCCGCGCAACACGTTTTCCGTCCACGGCCCCACGAGCGATAATCGAACGTGGGGCCGCGTACGAGGGGATTCTCGGACGTCCTGTACCGGACAGGGCGGAGTGAGTTCGCGGTCCGCCACTCTCAAAGGTGAAGGACACGGATTCATGACGAAGCCCACGATCGAGCTCAAGCCTTCCTCGCACCCGCTCTCGGACGCCGAGCGGGAGCAGATCCTGGCCAACCCCGGTTTCGGCCGCCACTTCACCGACCACATGGTGACCATCAAGTGGACCGAGGGCCGCGGCTGGCACGACGGACAGCTCGTGCCGTACGCGCCGCTGTCGATCGACCCCGCGAACATGACGCTGCACTACGCGCAGACGATCTTCGAGGGCGCCAAGGCGTACCGCCAGCCCGACGGTTCGGTCGCCATCTTCCGCCCGGAGGAGAACGGCAAGCGCCTCCAGGCGTCCGCCCGCCGCCTGGCCATGCCCGAGCTGCCCGTCGAGACCTTCATCGAGGCGTGCGACGCGCTCGTGGGCCAGGACAAGGCGTGGGTGCCGAACTCCGGCGAGGCCTCGCTCTACCTGCGGCCCTTCATGTTCGCCACCGAGGTCGGCCTGGGCGTGCGCCCGGCCAACGAGTACCTCTTCGTCGTCATCGCCTCGCCCGCCGGCGCCTACTTCCCCGGCGGCGTGAAGCCCGTCTCCGTCTGGCTCTGCGAGGAGTACGTGCGCGCCGCCCCCGGCGGCACCGGCGCGGCGAAGGCCGGCGGCAACTACGCCGCCTCCCTCGTCGCCCAGGCCCAGGCCGCCGAGAAGGGCTGCGACCAGGTGGTCTGGCTCGACGCGATCGAGCGCCGCTGGATCGAGGAGATGGGCGGCATGAACCTGTACTTCGTGTACGGGGCTGCGTCCGATGAAAAGAAGAGGATCGTCACCCCCGAGCTCACCGGCTCCCTCCTCCCGGGCATCACCCGCGCCTCGCTGATGACGATCGCCGCGGACCTCGGCTACGAGGTCGCCGAGGGCCGCATCTCCGTCGACGACTGGAAGAACGCCAACGCCGACGGCACCCTCACCGAGGTCTTCGCGTGTGGCACCGCCGCCGTGATCACCCCGGTCGGCTCGGTCAAGTCCACCCGCGCCGACTGGACGATCGGCGACGGCGAGCCCGGCGAGGTCACCCTGAAGCTCCGCAAGGCTCTCCTCGACATCCAGACCGGCGCCGCGCCCGACACCCACGGCTGGATGCACCCGCTGGGCGGCTGAGCCGGTTCCGTACGGGCAGTACGGACAGTACGGACAGGCGTACTTGCGTGCGTCGTGAACACAACGCACGCAAGTACGCATGATCGTTGTCGCCCGGACCCTTGTCCGAAACCTTGCTGTTCCGTCACCGTGATCCACCATGGGACAGCACTGGAAGAAGATCTGGGTCGGCTCCGCGGGCAACATGGTCGAGTGGTTCGACTGGTTCGTCTACGCGAGCTTCGCGACGTACTTCGCGGGAGCCTTCTTCCCCGCGGGCAACGACACCGCCAAGCTCATGAACACCGCAGGCATCTTCGCGGTCGGCTTCTTCATGCGGCCGGTCGGCGGCTGGCTGCTCGGGCGGGTCGGCGACCGCAAGGGCCGCAAGGCGGCGCTCACCCTGACCGTCTCCCTGATGTCGGCCTCCGCCGTGCTCATCGCCGTCGCCCCGACCTACGCGGTCGCGGGCTACGGCGGCGTCGCCGTCCTGCTGATCGCCCGGCTGCTCCAGGGCCTCTCCGTCGGCGGCGAGTACGCGGCCAGCGCCACCTACCTCACCGAGGCGTCCGCGCCGGGCCGCCGCGGCTTCGCCTCCAGCTTCCAGTACGTGTCCATGACGGCGGGCCAGATCCTGGGTCTCGGACTCCTGATCATCCTCCAGCACACCCTCTCCAGCGGCGAACTGCACAGCTGGGGCTGGCGCATCCCCTTCGTCGTGGGCGCGCTCGGCGCCGCCGTCATCTTCTATCTGCGGCGCAACATGCTGGAGACCGAGGCCTACGAAGAGATCGCGGAGACCGGGGGAACGGACGCGGCGGACGCGATGGAGAAGGAGGAGCGGGGCACCATCCGGGCGCTGCTCCGCCACAAGCGCGAGGCGTTCCTCGTCATCGCGCTCACCATGGGCGGCACGGTGGCGTACTACACCTACACCACCTACCTCACCAAGTACCTCTCCAACAGCGCCGGTCTGCCCAAGCAGACCGCGACCCTGGTCAGCTTCTGCGCGCTGATCGTCTTCGCCTGCCTCCAGCCGCTCGCCGGGGCGCTCTCGGACCGCATCGGCCGCCGCCCGCTGCTGATCACCTTCGCGGTGGGCTCCACGTTCCTGACCGTCCCGATCATGACCCTGCTCCGGCACGCGGGCTCCTTCTGGCCCGCGCTCGGACTGTCGCTGCTCGCCCTGGTCGTCGTCACCGGCTACACGTCGATCAACGCCTGTGTGAAGGCCGAACTGTTCCCCACCGGCATCCGCTCGCTGGGCGTGGCCCTGCCGTACGCCGTCGCCAACGCGCTCTTCGGCGGCACGGCGGAGTACGTGGCCCTGTGGTTCAAGAAGGCGGGCGTCGAATCGGGCTTCTACTGGTACGTGGCGGGCTGCGCGGCGGTCTCCCTGGTCGTCTACCTCACGATGCGCGAGACGCGGGACATCGACCTGAAGGGGGTACGGCGGGCGGAGGCGTCCCGAACGCCCGAAGTGACCGCATCGTGAGACCGGGCCGCACCACGGCGGAACCCGTGCCAGGATGGCCCCGTGCTCAACCTCGTCACGATTATTGGCAGTGAGCGCGCCGGTCCGCAGTGACCCCGCCGTACCCACGACGTACGGCGCGGCCACCGTCGTCCCAGACCCGCGCGCAGACCTCTCGCACCCGCGAGAGGTCTTTTCGTTTCCCGGCACCACCTCGCCGGGGCCGAGGGCGCGCGATCATGAGGGGACGGTGGAACCGGTCAGTCCGGTAGACCGAGATCCGACAGGAGTCAGAGCAGCATGACGGACGCAACCGACGACAGCTTCCATGTCTTCGACACCACCCTGCGGGACGGCGCCCAGCGCGAGGGCATCAACCTCACCGTCGCCGACAAGCTGACCATCGCCCGGCACCTGGACGACTTCGGCGTCGGCTTCATCGAGGGCGGCTGGCCCGGTGCCAACCCCCGGGACACCGAGTTCTTCCAGCGGGCCCGCCTGGAGATCGACTTCAAGCACGCCCAGCTCGTCGCGTTCGGTGCCACCCGCAAGGCCGGGGTCCGCGCGGAGGACGACCCGCAGGTCGCCGCGCTGCTCGCCTCGGAGGCCCCGGTCGTCACGCTGGTCGCCAAGTCGCACGACCGCCACGTCGAACTCGCCCTGCGCACCACGCTCGACGAGAACCTCGCGATGGTGCGCGACACCGTCGCGTACCTCCGGTCGCAGGGCCGCCGCGTCTTCGTCGACTGCGAGCACTTCTTCGACGGGCACCGTGCCAACCCCGGCTACGCCACCCAGGTCGTCCGCACGGCACACGAGGCGGGCGCCGACGTGGTCGTGCTCTGCGACACCAACGGCGGCATGCTGCCCGCCCAGGTCGGCGCCGTCGTACGGACCGTGCTCGCCGACACCGGCGCCCGGCTCGGTATCCACGCGCAGGACGACACGGGCTGCGCGGTCGCCAACACCCTCGCCGCCGTGGACGCGGGCGCCACACACGTGCAGTGCACCGCCAACGGCTACGGCGAGCGCGTGGGGAACTCCAATCTCTTCCCCGTGGTCGCCGCCCTGGAGCTCAAGTACGGGCGCAAGGTGCTGCCGGAGGGCTCGCTCGCCGAGATGACCCGGATCTCGCACGCCATCGCCGAGGTCGTCAACCTCACGCCCGCCACCCATCAGCCGTACGTCGGTGTCTCCGCCTTCGCGCACAAGGCCGGACTGCACGCGTCCGCGATCAAGGTCGACCCGGACCTCTACCAGCACATCGACCCCGAACGCGTCGGCAACACCATGCGCATGCTGGTCTCCGACATGGCGGGCCGGGCCTCCGTCGAGCTCAAGGGCAAGGAACTGGGCATCGACCTGGGCGGCGACCGCGAACTGATCGGCCGCGTCGTCGAGCGCGTCAAGGAACGCGAGCTGGCCGGTTACACCTACGAAGCCGCCGACGCCTCCTTCGAGTTGCTGCTGCGCCAGGAGACGGAGGGCCGGGCCCGCCGCTACTACCGCGTCGAGTCCTGGCGGGCCATCGTCGAGGACCGCCCCGACGGCACGCACGCGAACGAGGCGACCGTGAAGCTGTGGGCCAAGGGCGAGCGCATCGTCGCCACCGCCGAGGGCAACGGCCCGGTCAACGCCCTGGACCGCGCGCTGCGGGTGGCCCTGGAGCGCATCTATCCCCAACTCGCCGCACTCAAGCTCACCGACTACAAGGTCCGCATCCTGGAAGGCAGCCTCGGCACGGGCTCGATCACCAGAGTCCTCGTCTCCACCAGCGACGAACGCGGCGAATGGTCCACGGTGGGAGTGGCGGAAAACGTCATCGCGGCATCGTGGCAGGCCCTGGACGACGCCTACGCGTACGGCCTGCGACGCGCGGGGGTGGAACCGCAGGAGTAGTGCGGTGTCCTCAAACGCCGGACGGGCTGAATCGCCTGCAGGTTGCGAACTGCGCCCGCAAATCCAGCCCGTCCGGCGATTGAGGACGCGGCCGCAGGCCGCTCCCGCCGCAGGCGGCGAACCGGCCCGCAGGTGACGGAACAGGGGCCCGGGGCGGAGCCCCGGTTTCGGGAAGGGGCGGGGCCGGGGAACAAACCCACCCGCCCACCTCAGCCGTATACGGCCCCCAACCCACCCCCCAGCAACCCATACGCGACATCCGCATCCGCATGGGCCAGCGCCAGCGCCCCGGCCGCGCTCGAACCCCCCGTCACCCGGCGCCAATTGCCCCGCGCCAACCGCTGCTGCACGCAGACGATCTGCGCGGCCGCCAGCCCGGCGGCGACCTCGTCGCCCCCACCCGCCTCGCACAGCGCGGCGGCGAGCAACTCCTCGTCCCGCGCGGAATACCGCACCAGCCGCGCCGCCAGGCTCGGCGTCGTGAACACCAGGTCGTGAAAGGCCAGCACGGCGGGCACGTCGCACAGCCCCGTGACGGGGTCGTGGGCGTCGAGCCGCTCGTGGAAGTGCGTGCGCAGCGCGCCCAGCGGTGACATCCCCGCCGCCCGCGCCCGCACCACGCGGGCCGCCTCGCCCTGGTGGTCGGCGAAGCGGTGCAGGACCAGATCCTCCTTGGCCGGGAAGTAGCGGAAGAGGGTCGGCTTGGACACCTCCGCCGCCGCGGCCACGTCCGCGACCGACACCCGGTCGAAGCCGCGGGCCAGGAAGAGCTCGATCGCCGTCTCGGACAGCACCTGCCGCGTGCGCTGCTTCTTGCGTTCCCGCAGTCCGGTCTCCTCGGTCACGGGTTCACCCTATCAGGTGTTTTTAACCCAGGATCTTTTGTTACCGAGTTGTGTTTTCGGTGCGGCGGGCTTTTGATGGATGAGGAGACACCGAACGACGAGGGGACATCGCATGACCGCCACCGCAGTGCTGATCGTGGGCGCCGGACCGACGGGGCTGACGCTGGGCTGCACGCTCGCCCGCGCCGGGGTTCCGGTGCGGATCATCGACAAGTCGCCCGAATTCCACGGAGGTTCGCGTGGCAAGGGGCTCAACCAGCGCAGTCGCGAGGTGCTCGCGGACCTCGGCATGGGGGAGGAGTTCACGGCTGCGGGCAACCCCCGCCTGATCTTCCGCAAGTACCGGCACGGCGTCGCGGTGGCCGATCACGTGCCCCCGGCGGACGGCACCCCGGCCCCCGGCGTGCCCTATCCGACCGGCCTGTGGATACCGCAGTGGCGGACCGAGGAGATCCTGCGCGCGCGGCTCGCCTCGTACGGGGTGCGGGTGGAACTGGGCCGCGAGGTCGCCGGGTTCACGCAGGACGGGTCGGGGGTGGTGGTCACGCTCACCGACGGGCGGCGCATCGAGACCGCGTATCTGGTGGGCTGCGACGGTGCCCGCGGAGTGGTCCGCAAGGCGCTCGGGGTGTCCTTCGAGGGGGAGACCGAGCCGGAGCTGGCCCTCGTCGGGGACGTCGAGGTCGAGGGCGGCCTGGACCGCGGCTGTTGGCACCAGTGGATCGACGAGGACGGCGCCGTCCTGCTCTGCCCCCTGCCCGGCACCCGGCGCTGGCAGCTCCAGAGCTCGCCCGAGCTCGACGCGGAGGGGAACCACGAGCGGCCGTCGCTGGAGCTGTTCCAGCGTCAGCTCGACCGCCACGCCCGGAACCCCGGGCTGAGGCTCACCAACCCCGGCTGGCTCTCGACCTATCGCGTCAACGTCCGGATGGCCGACCGCTTCCGGGTCGGCCGGGTGCTCCTCGCGGGGGACGCGGCCCACATCCACTCGATAGCCGGCGGCCTCGGCATGAACACCGGCATCCAGGACGGCTACAACCTGGGCTGGAAGCTCGCCCTCGTCGTGAGCGGCGGCGCGGGGGAGGGGCTCCTCGACACCTATGAGGAGGAGCGGCTGCCGGTGGCCGCGTGGACCTTGAAGCTCACCGACGAGCGACTGCGGGCGGTCAGGGAGGGGGTCCGGAAGGCCGGGGTCGGCACGGAGGCGGGGTTCGCCCCGGACCTCACCACGCTGGGCGTCGGCTATCGCTGGAGCTCACTCGCGTGGGGCGGGCCGATGGCGGGGGAGCGGGCGCCGGACGCGCCGTGCCGCGACGCCGCGAGCGGGGAGCCCGTCAGGCTCTTCGAGGTCTTCGCCGGCCCCCGGTTCACCCTGCTGGGCTTCGGCCCGGAGAGCGCGGAAGCCCTGGCCCGGGTGTCGGCCGCCCACGGCGACCTGGTGCGCACCTGCCTGATCGACGGCGGGGGCGAGGGTCTGCTGGATCCCGGACGGCACGCGTGGACGGCGTATGGGATGGAGGCGTACGGGATGGAGGAGAAGGGGGCGGGGGGTGCGGGCGGGCCCGGGAAGGGCGGCCTGGTGCTGGTGCGGCCCGACAACCACATAGCCATGGGTGCGGCGGTGGACCGAGGCGCCGAGATCGTGGACCGTCTGGAGCGCCTCGGCCGCTGACACCGCATGGGTCACGCCTGGGGAGCGATCTTGACGGCGGAGATGTCGAAGGTCAGCTTCACCTTGTCGCTGACCATCACGCCGCCGGCCTCCAGGGCCGCGTTCCAGGTCAGTCCCCAGTCGGAGCGCAGGATCTCGGCGCTGCCCTCGAAGCCGACCCGCTCGTTGCCGTAGACGTCGGTGGCCGAGCCGTTGAACTCCAGGTCGATGGAGAGCGGGCGGGTGACGTCCTTGATGGTGAGGTCGCCGGTGATCCGGTAACGGTCGCCGCCGAGCTGCTCGGCGGCGCCGGAGCGGAAGGTCATCAGCGGGAACCGCTCGGCGTCGAAGAAGTCGGTGCCGCGCAGGTGGGCGTCGCGGTCGCCGATGCCGGTGTCCACGCTCCCGATCCGGACGTCGATGGACGCGGCGGAGCGGGAGGGGTCGGCCCCGTCGAGGCGGAGGGTGCCCTCGTGGTCGGTAAATGAGCCCTTGACGTTGGTGACCATGGCGTGGCGCACGGTGAAGCCGATGCTGCTGTGGGTCGCGTCGATGGCGTAGTCGCCGGTCAGGGCGGCGAGTGCCGGGTCGACGTCCAGGACGGCGGTGGTGGCGGGGGCGGTGCTGTTCCTGCGAGTGAAGATGCCCATGACGGCTGCTCCTTGTCGAGAGATCCGGCTGTCGAGGCCGAGTCGTTGAATGTCGTTGAATGTTCAACGAGAATGACGGTAGCGCGATCTGGTTCAACTTTCAACCTCCAGGGAGGGTGAACATGGCGAGGCGGTTCCTCAGGAGGTCGCCAGGTCCGTGCTGTCGTGGTCGTTGCGGCTCCGTCGCCGCCGTGCCACCGTGTGCCTCGCGTGCAACCCCGCCCCGTACCGCCCCCAGCGCCCCGGGAGGAACCGCCGTGCCCCCTGCCTGGACCCGTCGAGGCTTCCTGCTCGCCGCCTCCGCCGCGGGTGTCCTCGGCGCCGCCCCCGCCACCGCGGCGAATGCCTCGGGCCCGGCGGGCGGACGGGGCGCCGGGGAGCCCGACGGCGATTTCGCCCGACTGAGATCGCGCTGGCGGGACTTGATGCTCGGTGCCGGGTTCGACGCCCGTGCCGAGCCCTATGCCGGGGCCCTGCGCGACACCGGGGCGCTCGCCCGCGTCCACCGGGCGGGCATGAGCCCCGCCCCCGCCTCGCTCTGGCCCGACACCCCCTTCGACCCGCCCGCCGGGATCACCCGGAGCTACGCCCGGCTGCACACCATGGCCCAGGCGTACGCCCAGCCCGGCACCGGTCTCACGGGGGACGCCGCGCTCGCCGCCGACATCCTCGCCGGGCTCGACCATGTGCACCGGCGCGTCTACCACTCCGGCACCACCCCCACCGGCAACTGGTGGGAATGGCGGATCGGCAGCCCCCGGCTCCTCCTCGACACCCTCACGCTCCTGTACGACGAGGCCGGGGCCGAGCGCCGGGGCGCGTATCTGGACGCGGTCGGCCACTTCGTCCCCGACACGGAGCTCGACGACTACTCCGGCACCAGCACCGGCGCCAACCGGGTCGACCTGTGCCGCGTCGTCGCCCTGCGCGGCATCCTCGGTGCCGACCCCGACCGCACCGCGCTCGCCCGCGACGCCCTCTCACCCGTCTTCCCCCATGTCACCCACGGCGACGGGCTCTACGCCGACGGCTCCTTCGTCCAGCACACCTGGGTCGCCTACTCCGGCACGTACGGCCAGGTCCTGCTCGACGGGCTCGGGCGGCTCTTCGCCCTGCTGCGCGGATCCCCCTGGGAGATCGACGACCCCCAGGCGCGGAACGTCCACGACAGCGTCGAGAACGCCTACGCGCCCCTCGTCCACGACGGGCTGATCACGGACAGCGTCTCCGGCCGTGCCATCAGCCGCGGGGTGCAGACCGCCGACCCCCGCCGGGCGGTGCAGAGCGACCACCAGCGCGGCCACGCGATCATCGCCGCCGTCGCCCTGCTCGCCGACAGCGCGACCCCGGCCGACCGGACCCGCTGGCACTCCCTGATCAAGGGCTGGGCGGACCGCGACCCCGCCGCCGACCTGCGGACCGACCCGCAGTTCGGCGTCGCCGACCTCACCCGGATCGCCGCCGCCCTCGACACCCCGGGCCCGGCCGCGCCCCCGCCCGTGGGCCACCGGCTGTTCGCCGCCATGGACCGGGCCGTCCACCACCGCCCCGGCTGGACCGCCGCCCTCGCCATGGCTTCCGACCGCATCACCCACTACGAGAACGGCAACGGCGAGAACCCGCGCGGCTGGCACACCGGCGCCGGAATGCTCTCCTGGTGGGCCGCGCCGGGCACCCACGGCCAGTACACCGACGCCTTCTGGCCCACCGTCGACCCCTACCGGCTGCCCGGCACGACCGTCTCCGCCAAGCGGCTCGCCGACAACGAGGGCGGCGGCTGGGGAGCGCCGAGACCCGCCGTGCGCTGGGTGGGCGGGGTCACCGACGGGGAGTTCGCGGCCGTCGGGCAGCACCTCAAGGGGCTCTCCTCCACGCTGGAGGCCCGCAAGTCCTGGTTCTGCGCGGCCGACGCGATCGTCTGCCTCGGCGCGGGGATCACCGCCCGCGACGGCACACCTGTCGAGACGGTCGTCGACAACCGCTCCCTCGGCGAGCGCGGCCTGCCGCTCCTCACCGTCGACGGAGAGCCCCAGACCTCCGCCACCGGCTGGTCGCGCTCCCGCTCCCGCGCCCGCTGGGCCCACCTCGAAGGCCACGGCGGCTACGTCTTCCCCGGCGGCGCCCCCCTGGAGATCCTCTGCGAGGCCCGCACCGGCTCCTGGCACGACATCAACACCGGCGGCACCCCCGACCGCCTCACCCGCCGCTACCTCACCCTCCTCCACCCCCACGGCACCGACCCCGCCGATGCCGCCTACGCCTACGTCCTGCTGCCCGGCGCCGGACAGCGCGCCGTGGCCGACCGCGCCGAGGACCCGCGCTGGCTCACCGTCCTCGCCAACTCCCGTGACCAGCAGGCCGTTCGCCTGCCCTCGCTCGGTCTCACCGCCGCCAACTTCTGGGCCGCGGGCACCGTCGGCCCCCTCGGGGCCACGGCGCCGGCGGCCGTCCTCGTCAGGGAGAGAGGCGGCACCGCGACCGTCCACCTCGCCGAGCCACCGCGCACCGGCGCGCCCGTCGACCTCACCTGGCACCGCCCGGTGCGGTGCGTGACGGCGCACAACCCCTCGGTCCGGGTGCTGTCCACCGGTGACGCGCTGCGCATCCGGGTGACCCCGGGCACGGCCTGCGCCCCCCACGGCTGTACGGTCGCCCTGGCATGACCGCGGGGGCACGCTTCCCGGCCCCGGACCGCCGTCAAGTTGGCCAGCCTACGGCTCGGAGCGCGGTCTCTTGTGAGGTATTCACAAGAGGCACCCCCTATAGGGGGTGCCCCGAACCCCAGTCGCTGTGAGCTTCTGTGTCGCCTGCCCACCAAATCGCACACGACGTTGTATGGAACCGACATGAGTTTCCGGCCTCCCCGGCACGTACCGTCTATGCATGAGCAATCTCGAAGGTGCGCCCGTAGAGGCGAGTGACGTCCGTGGGCGCGTCGCCGAGCTGCACGCCATCCGCGAGCAGGTTCGGCGTGGTCCGAGCGAGCGGGCGACCCAGGCGCAGAAGGCCAAGGGGAAGCTGACGGCCCGGGAGCGGATCGGTCTGCTGCTGGACGAGGGGTCGTTCTCCGAGGTGGAGCCGCTGCGGCGGCACCGGGCCACGGGGTTCGGTCTGGAGAGCAAGAAGCCCTACACCGACGGTGTGATCACCGGGTGGGGCACGGTGCACGGCCGGACCGTGTTCGTGTACGCCCATGACTTCCGGATCTTCGGCGGTGCGCTGGGCGAGGCCCACGCCACCAAGATCCACAAGATTATGGACATGGCCATCGCGGCGGGGGCGCCTCTGGTGTCCCTGAACGACGGTGCGGGTGCCCGTATCCAGGAGGGCGTCTCGGCGCTGGCCGGGTACGGGGGGATCTTCCAGCGCAACACCCGGGCGTCGGGTGTCATCCCGCAGATAAGTGTGATGCTGGGTCCCTGCGCGGGCGGCGCGGCCTACAGCCCGGCGCTGACGGACTTCGTGTTCATGGTCCGTGAGACCTCGCAGATGTTCATCACCGGCCCGGACGTCGTGCGCGCCGTCACCGGCGAGGAGATCAGCCAGAACGGCCTGGGCGGTGCGGACGTGCACGCCGAGACCTCCGGCGTGGCCCACTTCGCCTACGACGACGAGGAGACGTGCCTCGAAGAGGTGCGTTACCTCCTCTCCCTGCTGCCGCAGAACAACCGGGAGAACCCGCCGCGTGTGGTGAGCGAGGACCCGGCCGACCGTGTCGGCGAGGCGCTCCTGGACCTGGTGCCGGCGGACGGCAACCGGCCGTACGACATGCGCAAGGTGATCGAGGAGCTCGTCGACGACGGCGAGTACCTGGAGATCCACGAGCGCTGGGCCACCAACATCATCTGTGCGCTGTCGCGGCTGGACGGACAGGTGGTCGGTATCGTCGCGAACCAGCCGCAGTCGCTGGCCGGGGTGCTGGACATCGAGGCGTCCGAGAAGGCTGCCCGTTTCATCCAGATGTGCGATGCTTTCAATATCCCGATCGTGACGCTTCTGGATGTGCCGGGCTTCCTGCCGGGTGTGGACCAGGAGCACGGCGGGATCATCCGGCACGGCGCGAAGCTGCTGTACGCGTACTGCAACGCGACGGTGCCGCGGATCTCGGTGATCCTGCGCAAGGCCTACGGCGGTGCGTACATCGTGATGGACTCGCAGTCCATCGGCGCGGATCTCACCTACGCGTGGCCGACGAACGAGATCGCCGTGATGGGTGCCGAGGGCGCGGCCAACGTGATCTTCCGCAAGCAGATCGCCGAGGCGGACGACCCCGAGGCGATGCGGGCACGGATGGTCAAGGAGTACAAGGCCGAGCTCATGCACCCGTACTACGCCGCCGAACGCGGCCTGGTGGACGACGTCATCGACCCCGTCGAGACCCGGTCGGTGCTGATCAAGTCGCTCGCCATGCTCGCCACCAAGCACGCGGACCTGCCCTCCCGCAAGCACGGCAATCCGCCCCAGTAAGGGAGTACACGCATGGACAACACGCTCGTACGCGTCGAGAAGGGCACGGCCGACGCGGAGGAAGTGGCCGCCGTCACGGCCGTCCTCCTCGCCCGTGCGGCTGCTGTCGGCCACCACGCGGCCCCGCCGCGCCCCCGCCGCTCCACGGCCGCCTGGCGCCGCCTGGAGCGCACGCCGGGCTTCAGAGCACCGCACAGCTGGCAGGGCTGAGCCCCCCTCCGGGCCCCGGCAAGGGGCCCGACAACGCAGAAGGTCCCCCCGCTCCTCGTGAGCGGGGGGACCTTTTCGCGTCGGCGCGGCAGCCGAGACGGCTCACCGCAGGCGCGCCATCAGGGCGTGCTCGACCAGCGTGATCAGCGCGCTCTTGGCCTCGTTCCGGTGACGGGCGTCCGTCGTGATGATCGGGGCGTCCGGGCCGATCTGCAGCGCCTCGCGGACCTCCTCCGGCGTGTACGGCTGGTGTCCGTCGAAGCCGTTGAGGGCGATGACGAACGGCAGGCCGCTGTTCTCGAAGTAGTCGACGGCCGGGAAGCAGTCCGCGAGCCGGCGGGTGTCCACGAGGACGACGGCGCCGATCGCACCGCGCACCAGGTCGTCCCACATGAACCAGAAGCGGTCCTGGCCGGGCGTGCCGAACAGGTACAGGATCAGGTCCTGGTCCAGGGTGATGCGGCCGAAGTCCATCGCCACGGTCGTCGTGGTCTTGTCCGGCGCGTGCGTGAGATCGTCGATCCCCGCGGAAGCGGACGTCATCACGGCTTCGGTGCGCAGCGGGTTGATCTCCGAGACCGCGCCGACGAACGTGGTCTTGCCCACGCCGAATCCACCCGCCACCACGATCTTCGCGGAGGTGGTGGAGCGGACTGCCTCGCCGCTAGAGGTTCCGAAGTCCACTGAGCACCCTTTCGAGCAGTGTCACGTCAGGCTGGCCGCCGGCGGACTCGTCGCCGCCGGGCTGATGGATGGCGACGAGCCCGGCCTCCGCCAAGTCGGCGACGAGGATTCGGGCGACGCCGAGGGGGATGGAGAGAAGTGCCGAGATCTCGGCGACCGACTTGATCTCACGGCACAGATGGCAGATGCGCTGGTGTTCCGGCAACTGCCCTTGGAGCTGGGACGGCTGGGCCGTCGTGTGCACCAGCGCCTCGATGGCGAGCTGGTACCGCGGTCGGGTACGGCCGCCGGTCATCGCGTACGGACGGACCAGCGGATTGTGCTTCTTGCCCCCGGACGGGGACGCCTGCGCCGCGCGCCGGTGCTGCTGCTGCGGCACCGGCTGCACGTGCTGCGGCGGACGCGGCGGCTCCGCGTGCGCTTGGTGGCTTGGCGCAGAGGGGAAGTTGAAGCGGTTCAGCGGGGGCTGCCCCTGCTGCTCATTGCCATACGGGTAACCGCCTGGGGGCGTTGCCACGTCGATCCTCCTCCAACTCGCCTGTCTGCTGCTGGTCGCGCCACCGCACCTTATGGCGCGATGGCGCGAAACGCACTGCCTCTTTGCTAGTTGAGAAGGCTTCCCTGCAGTTCGGCACGGAGATCGGGCGTCAGCACGCTCCCCGCTCGATCCACCAGGAGAGCCATCTCGTAGCCCACGAGGCCGATGTCGCACTCCGGGTGCGCCAGCACGGCCAGCGAGGATCCGTCGGAGACGGACATGATGAAGAGGAAGCCTCGCTCCATCTCCACGACGGTCTGGTTGACCGGGCCGCCCTCGAAGATGCGCGAAGCGCCCGCGGTCAGCGAGGTCAGGCCGGAGGCCACCGCCGCCAGCTGGTCTGCGCGGTCCCGCGGGAAACCTTCGGACATCGCCAGAAGGAGTCCGTCGGCGGAGACCACGACGGTGTGGGACACCCCTGGGGTGTTCTCCACGAAACTGGTGATCAACCAGTTCAGGTTCTGCGCCGCCTGGCTCATCGGGCTCACACTAACGCTCCTGATCGTAGGTGCCGCCGGGGCCGAAGCCCTGGTCGTGTTGCTGATGCTGCTCCTGCGCGGTACCGGCGGTGTCGCCTCCCGCGCTGCGCCCCTGCTGGACACCGCGGCGCAGGTTGCTCAGCCTGCCGCGTACGTCCTCGGGGGCACGGGATATCTGGGGGCCGCTCTGGGGGGTCTGCTCCGCCTTGCCCTCGATCAGATTGGCCTTGGGCACTCGGCGGGGCAGGCCGGAAGAGGTGATTCCGCCGGCCTTCGGCTCCCGGAGCTGCTCGGCGCGGTGCCAGCGCTCGTCGTTCCTCGATCGCCAGTCGGGCTCGTCACCCTGCTGCGGCTGCTGTCGGACGTCCTGCTGAGGCTGCTCCGGCTCGCCGGCCCCCGCGGCGTCCTCGACTGAATCGGATTGCTGCCACTGCTTCGCGCGGCGCGGCAGACCGGCCCCGGTCAGCGAGTGGGAGCCGCTCGAGGCGGGGCCCGGACGGTCGAACTCTACGCGCTCGGGCTGCGCCGTGTCAGCGGACGGCAGGGAATCCGAAGCCGCTCCGTAACCCTGCTGGGTGGCGTCCTGGTACGGACCTGACTCCTGCCATCCGGCCCGGCGGCCCGGGGTGCCGAAGCCGTCGAAGGACTGCTGCTGCTCGGGGTAGCCCTGCTCCGTGTAACCGGCGTCCTGGTAGGGCGCCTCGGGGAAGGCGTGCTGGGCCGTCCGCTCGTACGGCTCGTGCTCCGGCACCGCGTGCTGGCCGGTGGAGTGCCCGTTGTGCTGCGGCATCTCGTGCTGACCGGTGGAGTACTGGCCCTGCTGCGGCATCTCGTGCTGGCCGGTGGAGTACTGCCCCTGCCGGGGCATCTCGTGCTGACCGGTCGAGTGGCCGTTGTGCTGCGGGAGCTCGTGCTGACCCGTGGAGTACTGGCCCTGCTGCGGTACGGCGTGCTGGCCCGTCGAGTGCTGACCGGGGAACGGGGCCGCGTGGCCACCCGTGTCCTGGTCCGGCCGCTGCTCGAACGGTTGCTGCTCGTAGCCCTGTTGACCCTGCTGCTCGTAACCCTGCTGCTCGTACGGCTGCCGGTCCGCCTGGTCCTGGAACAGCGCGCGGTTGTCGGTCGCGGCCTCCAGGGCGGCACGCCGCTCCTCGCGCAGTCGCGAACGGCCGACCGGGTCCAGCGTGGGCACGCCCGCGTTGTCCTGCCGGGGCTCGTAGCGCGAGTCGTCGAAGCCGAGCTCGGCGGCCGTGCGGAACCGGCCCACGGGCGCGACCTGCTGCTGCTCCGGCACCATCCGGGAGACCGTGAAGTCGTTGTCGCCCGGCTCGTCCTCGCCGCCACCACCGTGCGTGATCGCGTCGGGGAGCATGACCAGCGAGGTGGTGCCCGCCTGCTCGCCCGAGGGGCGGAGCTGGACCCGGATGCCGTGCCGGGTCGCCAGGCGGCCGACCACGAACAGGCCCATGCGCTGGGCGATCGCGACGTCCACGGACGGCGGGTTGGCCAGGCGGTGGTTGATGTCCGCGAAGTCCTCGGCGGTCAGGCCGATGCCCTTGTCGTGGATCTCGACCATCACACGGCCGTCGGGCAGCCGTGTCGCGGTGACCCGGACCTTGGTGTGCGGGGAGGAGAACGACGTGGCGTTCTCCAGCAGCTCGGCGAGCAGGTGCACGAGGTCGGTCACGGCCAGGCCGTGGATCTCGGCGTCCGGGACGCCGGACAGCTCGATGCGCTCGTACGCCTCCACCTCGGAGGAGGCGGCGCGCAGCACGTCGACCAGCGGCACCGGCTGGTCCCAGCGGCGGCCGGGCTCCTCGCCGGCGAGGACGAGGAGGTTCTCGCCGTTGCGGCGCATACGGGTGGCCAGGTGGTCCAGGCGGAAGAGGTTCTCCAGCTGGTCCGGGTCCGCCTCGTTCTCCTCCAGCTCCGTGATCAGGGTCAGCTGGCCCTCGATCAGGCTCTGGTTGCGGCGCGAGAGGTTGGTGAAGATCGCGTTGACGTTGCCCCGGAGCAGCGCCTGCTCGGCGGCGAGCCGGACGGCCTCGCGGTGCACCTGGTCGAAGGCGCGGGCGACCTCGCCGATCTCGTCCCGGGTGGTGATCGGGATGGGCTGGATACGGGTGTCCACCCGGCCCGGGTCCGTCCGCGAGAGCTGGTCGACCAGCGTGGGCAGCCGCTGCTCGGCGACGTCGAAGGCCGCGCGGCGCAGGTGGCGCATGTTGCGGCTCATCGAGCGGGCCATCATGCCGGCCACGAAGAACGCGATGATGAGGACCGTGACCAGGATGGCGCCGTTGACGTAGGCGGCCGTCTGGGCGTCGGAGGAGACCTGCTCGGCCTCGTTCACCGACTTGTCGGCCAGCTCCTTCTCGACCTCGCGGTAGGCGTCGAACTTCGCCGTCGAGGCGGCGAGCCAGGCCTCCGGGGTGATGCCCGCTTCCTTCAGCTGGGCCTTCGTCTGGCCGCTCGCGAGGGCGTTGAAGATCTTGTCCTGCTCGGACAGCTTGCCCTTGGTGGCGAAGATGTCGTTGAGCCGGCTGATGTCGTCCTCGGTACCGGCGGCGTCGTACTCACGCCGGGCGATGGACTCCAGGAAGTTGTAGGAGGTGAACGCGGTCACCTGGACCGCGTGCTCCTTGGGGTCGGTCGAGGGCTTCACCAGCAGGTGCATGCCGATGGAGCGCTGCAGTGACTCGGCGGCCTTCGCGAGGGAGATCGCGTAGACCATGCGGCCGTAGGAGTTGTTGCCGGTGCCCAGGCCGAGTTCGTTGGTGAAGGCCATCAGCGGCTGCTGGATCGCTCCGTAGCCGTCCTCGGTCTTCACCTCGCCCAGCGCGGACGTGTACGCGACCTGCCGCAGCTTGGGCAGCGTCAGCTCGGCCTCGCGGAAGAGCTTGACGCGGCGCTGGAGGCTCTTGGTGTTCGGGGCCTTCTTGACGGCCGCGTTGAACTCCTCCTGGGCACGGTCCGTCGCGGCCTGCGCCTTCTTGATGACCGGCGCCTCACGGTTGCCCTCCAGCATCGGCTGCGCGCTCAGGTCGCGCTCGTCGATGACGGCGTGGGCGTACGTGGCCGCGGCACGGACCAGACGCGCGGTGTTCGCCGCGTCCTTCGCCTCGGTCCAGGTGTCCACCCGGCCCTTGACGTCGAGCCCGCCGAAGACCAGGGCCACCAGCACCGGGATCAGCAGGATCGCGTTCAGGCGTACGGGCACACGCCAGTTGCGGGGCGAGAAACGGCCGCCGCGGCCCTGGGGCGGCGGAGCGGGGGTTTCGGGCACGTCGGAAGGCGGCGGCACCGCTGTGCGCGACGGCGGGGTGAAGTTGCCCCGCTCGTCCCGCGCCTGCTGTGCGGCGCCCGTCTTTCTGCGCGTCACTCGACCAACAACCTCTCGGCGTCGGCACCTGCGTTGTGTGCCGTTTTTGCGAACCGGGCCACTACCGCCCGGTTCCTGGAATTCCAGCACGCCGGGCGTGCGCATTCCAAACAGTGCACACGGCCGACGGCCGAAGTAATTTGCCCGACATAAAACGGGCATTAAGAGCGAGCGGCGGCAAATGGCGGGCGAATTGTGTGCACAGCGAAGTCGGCCGAACGCATACGGTGCTCACGTCCGGCCGATTCTCTGTCGAAACGTTATGAACGATCCGTCAGGTCGTGTTCAATACCACAAGCCATTGGTGCCGACCAGTGATTGCGGAGGCTACTTCAGCCGTGCCATCAGGGCGTGCTCGACCAGGGTGATCAGCGCGCTCTTGGCCTCGTTCCGGTGGCGGGCGTCCGTCGTGATGATCGGGGCGTCCGGCCCGATCTGCAGCGCCTCGCGCACTTCCTCGGGGCCGTACGGCTGGTGTCCGTCGAAGCCGTTGAGGGCGATGACGAACGGCAGGCCGCTGTTCTCGAAGTAGTCGACGGCCGGGAAACAGTCCGCGAGCCGGCGGGTGTCCACCAGGACCACCGCGCCGATCGCACCGCGCACCAGGTCGTCCCACATGAACCAGAAGCGGTCCTGGCCGGGCGTGCCGAACAGATACAGGATCAGATCGTCGTCCAGCGTGATGCGGCCGAAATCCATCGCCACGGTCGTCGTGGTCTTGTCCTGGACGTGGCTCAGATCGTCGATCCCCGCCGACGCGGACGTCATCACGGCTTCGGTGCGCAGCGGGCTGATCTCCGAGACCGCGCCCACGAACGTGGTCTTGCCGACGCCGAAACCGCCGGCCACCACGATCTTCGCGGAGGTGGTGGAACGGCCGACGCCGCCGCTAGAGCTTCCGAAGTCCACTGAGCACCCTTTCGAGCAGTGTCACGTCCGGCGTCCCGCCGGACTCGCCGCTGCCGCCCGGCTGGTGGATCGCCACCATTCCGGCCTCCGCGAGGTCCGCGACGAGGATGCGCGCCACGCCCAGGGGCATGTTCAGCAGCGCCGAGACCTCCGCGACCGACTTGACCTCCCGGCACAGGTGGCAGATCCGCTGGTGCTCGGGGAGCAGCCCCTGGAGGTGGGCCGGGTCGGCCGTGGAACTGACCAGGGCCTCGATGGCGAGCTGGTAGCGCGGCCGGGTGCGGCCACCCGTCATGGCATAGGGGCGGACCAGTGGCTGGTCGCCCTCACTCCCGTACGGCGCGTAATGGGAATCGCCGTACGGGCCGGGCGAGGCGGGCGGGGTCATGAATCCTCCGGACGGGACAGCAGGAAGGCAATAATGCCGTCGAGCGGTGGGCCGGTGGGGCGTTTTCGGCCGTACGGTCGGACGGTATTTGCGGTGTGCTCCGGTCAGTTCAGCAGGTTGCCCTGGAGTTCGGCGCGAAGATCGGGCGTGAGCACGGTGCCCGCGCGGTCGACCAGCAGGGCCATCTCGTAGCCCACGAGGCCGATGTCGCACTCCGGGTGCGCCAGCACGGCCAGCGAGGATCCGTCGGAGACGGACATGATGAAGAGGAAGCCTCGCTCCATCTCCACGACGGTCTGGTTGACCGGGCCGCCCTCGAAGATGCGCGAAGCACCCGCGGTCAGCGAGGTCAGGCCGGAGGCCACCGCCGCCAACTGGTCGGCACGGTCCCGCGGGAAACCTTCGGACATCGCCAGAAGGAGTCCGTCGGCGGAGACCACCACCGTGTGGGAGACACCAGGGGTGTTCTCCACAAAGTTGGTGATCAACCAGTTCAGATTCTGCGCCGCCTGGCTCATCGGACTCAACTAACGCTCCTGCTGGTAAGTGGGGCCAACATTGTGGCTTCCGGTCGACGGGGCACCGCCGGCCTGACGGCCCTGCTGGATGCCCCGGCGAAGGTTGGTCAGACGGCCGCGTACGTCATCGGGCGCACGCGAGACCTGCGGACCGGTCGGGTGGGACTGCTGCTGTTCCGCGGTGCCCTCGACGAGGTTCGCGCGGGGGACACGGCGCGGCAGCCCGGACGGGGTGACCCCGTCCGCGGCCGGCTCGCGCACCTGCTCGGCACGGCGCCAGCGCTCGTCGTTCGAGGTCTCGCGCCAAGTGTCCTGCGGGGTCTGCGGGGCCTGCGGGGTCTGCGGGATCTGTGAGCGCTGCGGGTCCTGGAGGGTCTGCCGCGGCTCGCGCCGGGGCAGCCGCTGCGGGGCGTCCGCCGTCGGCTCGGGCGCGGTGGCGTGGTTCTCCTCCGCCGCGCCGCGGAACCAGTTGGACTCCAGCTCCTCGAAGAGCGGCGTCCGCGCGTCACCGGCGCCGCCCGCCGGCATCGGGGACGGCACGGCGGTCAGGCCGTCCGGAGCGCCGTGCGGCAGCTCGAACCGGCCGGTCCCGCCGGGGCCTTCGGCCCGCGGGGCGGAACCGTTTCCGCCGAGCGGCCAGTCGTCGACCGGCGCCTGCGGGGCGGCCTGCGGCCGCGCGTACTGCCCACTGGTGCTGCTGAGGGCGTCCGGCGAGGCGGGAAGCGCGTACTGACCCGTGGTGTCGGGCAGCGCGTGCCGACCGCTCGTGCTGTTCGGGGATTCGCCGGATCCGGGCACCTCGAACCGGCCGGTGCCGGGCCGCGCGTGCTGGCCGCTGGTGCTGTTGGGGGCGTCCGGCGAGGCGGGGAGCGCGTACTGACCCGTGGTCTGCGGCTGTGCGTGCTGGCCGCTGGTGCTGTTCGGAGTGTCCGTGGACGCGGGAAGCGCGTACTGGCCGGTGGTGCCGGGCCGTGCGTGCTGGCCGCTCGTGCTGTTGGGCGCGTCCGGCGAGGCGGGCAGGGCGAACTGGCCCGTGCCTTCCGCGGACTGCGTGCGGCCCGTCGGCTCGGGAGCCGGGGCGATCGCCGGGAACTGCGCGGTGTCGCCGGGACCGCCGCTCTGCGGGGTGCCCGCGGGCAGCGCGAACCCGCCCGGCGTGCCCGGCACGCCGGTGCCGGACGCGTCGACGTCCTGGTGGCCGCGCGGGGCGTCCTGCCCGGCGCGGTCGCCGGACGGTGCCGGCCAGTCGTCGGCCGGCGGCTTCGGGGCGGCAGGCTGCTGGTTGCCCCAGCTGGGCGCCTTGCGCGTGGGCAGCTCGGAGTTGCCGCCGGGTGCGGGCTGCACGGGGCCGCTGCCGCGGCGCCGGGGCATCTTCGGACGGCGGACGTTCTCGCTCGCCGGGGGGACGACGGACGGGTCGACGCCACGGGTCGGCAGCGAGGGACGGCCGTCGGCGCCCTTGTCCGAACCACCGCGCGGAGCCGCGTCGAAGAGGCTGCCGCCGGTGGAGGCGGGACCCGTACCGGGACCCGCCGTGCCGGGCGCGGGCACGGGACGCGTCGGCAGGCCGCTCTGCGTCGTGGCCGGGCGGGTCGGCAGACCGCTGTCCGTCGTCGCGGGGCGCGGCGGCAGACCGCTGTCCGGCGAAGTGGTGCGCTTGGGCAGGCCGTTCTCCGTGGTGGCCGGCCGGCCGTTGCCCGGCAGCGCCGGACGCGGGCCGCTGCCGTCGCCGCCCGGGACCTGGCGACGCGGCACGGCGCCCATGAGGCCGGGGCCGCCCTTGCCGCCGGGAGCGGCGGGGGCACCGCCCTGCGCGGGCGCGCCGGGAGCACCGGGCATCGGCCGCCTGCCGCCCTGGGCGACATCGACCGGCAGCATGACGAGCGCGGTCGTGCCGCCCGAGTCGGAGGGCCGGAGCTGGATGCGGACGCCGTGTCGCAGGGACAGGCGGCCGACCACGAACAGACCCATGCGGCGGGAGACCGACACGTCCACGGTCGGCGGGCTGGCGAGCCGCTCGTTGATCGCGGCGAGGTCCTCCGGGGAGAGACCGATGCCGGTGTCGTGGATCTCGACCAGCACGCGGCCGTCGGGCAGCGCGTGACCGGTCACCTTGACCTTGGTCTGCGGCGAGGAGAACGACGTGGCGTTCTCCAGCAGCTCGGCGAGGAGGTGCACGAGGTCGTTGACCACGCGGCCCGCGACCTCGGTCGGCGGCACGCCGGACAGCTCGATGCGCTCGTACTGCTCCACCTCGGACGCGGCGGCGCGCAGGACGTCGACGAGCGGCACGGGCCGGGTCCACCGGCGGCCGGGCTCCTCGCCCGCGAGGACGAGGAGGTTCTCGCCGTTACGGCGCATGCGGGTCGCGAGGTGGTCGAGCTTGAACAGCGAGGACAGCTGGTCCGGGTCGGCCTCGCGGCTCTCCAGCTCGGAGATGAGCGACAGCTGACGCTGGATGAGGCCCTGGCTGCGGCGCGAGAGGTTGGTGAACATCGCGTTGACGTTGCCTCGCAGCAGCGCCTGCTCGGCGGCGAGGCGGACCGCCTCGCGGTGCACGTCGTCGAAGGCCGCGGCCACCTTGCCGATCTCGTCGGTGCTGTGCACGCCGACGGACTCGACGGACGTGTCGACGTCCTGCGGGTCGGTCTCGGACAGCTGCTTGACGAGCTCGGGCAGGCGCTCCTGGGCGACCTTCTGGGCGGTGTCCTGCAGCCGGCGCAGCGAGCGCACCATGGAGCGGGCCACGACGAACGCGCCGACGAGCGAGATGCCGAGGACGAGCACGATCAGCACACCGTTGAGGATGGCTTCCTGCTGCGCCTCGTCCTTCAGCTCGCGCGCCTTCTGCTCCATCTGGTTGAGCAGCGTGGTCTCGACCTTGGACATCTCCGAGAGCTTGGTGCCGGACTGGTCGGACCAGTCCATCCAGGACATCTGGGCGTCCTTGAGCGCGGTGCTCTTGGTGAACGCGCGCTCGGCGAACGCGTTGGCCGCGGTGACGTCGGCGACGCCGCCGTTGAGCGCCTGGAGCAGCGACTTGGCGTCGTCGGAGCGGATGGCGGTGAAGCGCTTGACGGCCTCGTTCTCCGCCTGCCGCGCCTCGTCGCCGTACTGCATGTCGTTGGCGGAGAGGGCGGGGCCGCCCTTGGCGGCCAGACCCGCGGTGATCACGGCGCGCTGGATGGACGCGTACTCCTTGGCGGCGGAGAACGTGGCCAGCGCGCGGGTGGCGGTGATCATGTCGCTGTTGCTGGTGGCCTGGGCCATGTCCTGCGAGAGCGACAGCAGCGAGTTGATCAGCGAGTCGTAGCTGTTGACCGTCTTGGCGACGTAGTCCTTGTCCTTGTACGCGTTCTCGCGCACGGTCCGGATCTTGCCGAGCTGCCGGGTGATGTCGACCAGGGTGGTCTGCACACCGACCATCGTCGGGTCGTTCGGCTTGACGCCCTCGGTGGCGTCGCGGAACGCCTGGACGGCCTTGTCGGAGCGCTGCCGGGTGGAGACGATGCGGTCGTCGTCCTTGTTGCCGGAGGACAGCGGGCCCGCGGTCTTGTCGCGCTCCTCCTGAAGGGCGCTGGCCAGCTGGGTGGCCTTGCCCGTCATATCGGTGAGGAGCTTCATGTGGTCGAGCTGGTCGACGTTGTCGAGGGAGCTCGCGATACGCATGCCACCCAGCGTCGTCGCGGCGACGACGGGCAGGGCCAGCAGGGAGATCAGACGGGTGGAGATGCGCCAGTTGCGCAGGGCTATTCGTGAGCCCGGCCCGCTGGGCCCTTTCGCCTTCGACTTGGACTTCGACCGTTCGGCGGCTTCGCCACCGGTCGGCGCGTCGACGGACGTGCCGCGGTCGGTCGCACCGCGCGGCTCCGGCTCCGCCGCAGCGCTGCCATCCCTCTTGAAACGTCCCTGCACTAGCGTCGCAACCTCTGGACCAGGCGTCCCACCGGTGGAGCGGCGGGACGGTGTCGAGTCGTGGGGGGACCGCGGTTGCCCCCTGGCGGTCCGTGGAATTCCAGCACAGTGCCGGATCTCCCAACAAGGCCGGTGCGCCTCCCCGTGCGGTGCGTGACGCTCAGTGCCGTCCGTCGTCACGGCGCGTAGAGGAGGTGAGTCTTTACATAGGGCAATCCTTGCCAATTCGCCCTACCGGCCTGGGCGGCCGCCGGGTGTCCCAGTCGCCATGATCAGGAGCGGAACGTCAGGTTCAGCACTGCAATGTCCGTTTCGCGACCATGTATTTCCCGCCCGTTATGCGGCATTTATCGGCGAGTTGGTGAGCAAACTCACAGGTAATTGATGGCTTGTCCCACGGTCGGCGGGGGATAGGCGCGCCTAGCCTGGTCCTTTGCGCAAACCGCGGGCACGACACCGCGCACCCCCGTGCCGTGCCCGTCCGCGCGATCCCGAGCATCCCGATACCGCGAGGCGACAAGTGCAGACGACGACGAAGAAGAACAAGGTCACGACGACTCTGGTGTCCCGCAAGACCGCCAACCCGCGCCGTACGACGCTCGCCCACCTCGAGGGCCCCGGCGCCCTGCGCACCCTCGAGCCCCGCGAGCACGCCGTCGAGCTGCCCCAGGTCACGGCCAACCCGCGCCGCACCGTCCTGATGACCGCCCCCGCCGCGGCTCCCCAGGCCTGATCCCCGGCGGCGCACGGGCCGCGCGCGCCCCCGCGATAGCCTGGGGTGTCAGACTCCGGCCGGATCAGATAGGGGCAGCAGCTTCCCGTGCGCATCGCCAGGTTCTCCATCGACGGCAACGTCGCCTTCGGCGTCGTGGAAGGGGACGCCTCGACAGAAGGCGGCCCCGTCCTCGACATCATCAAGGGCCACCCCTTCGCCGAATTCGAGCGCTCGGGGCAGAAGATCCCCCTCGGCAAGGTGCGGCTCCTGCCGCCCGTGTTGCCCAACAAGGTCGTCGCCGTCGCCCGCAACTACGCCGAGCACGCCGCGGAGCTGGGCAACGAGCTCCCCGACGCCCCCGTCGTCTTCTTCAAGCCGTCCACCGCGGTCATCGGCCCCGGGGACCCCATCGCGTACCCGCCCTTCTCCGAAGAGGTGCACCACGAGGCCGAGCTGGCCGTGGTCATCGGACGGATGTGCCGCGAGGTCCCGCGCGAGCGCGTGAAGGACGTCATCCTCGGCTACACCTGCGCCAACGACATCACCGCGCGCGACATCCAGCGGCGCGAGAAGCAGTGGGCCCGTGCCAAGGGCTTCGACAGCTCCTGCCCCCTCGGCCCCTGGATCGAGACCGAGCTCGACCCCACGGATCTCGGCATCATGTGCACCGTCAACGGTGAACAGCGCCAGCTGGGCCGCACGAGCGACATGGTGCACTCCATCGAGGACCTGATCGTCCACATCACCGAGGCGATGACGCTGCTCCCCGGCGACGTCGTCCTCACCGGCACCCCGGCCGGTGTCGGACCCCTGAACGTCGGCGACGAGGTCGCCGTCACCATCGAAGGCATCGGCACTCTCACCAATAAGGTGATCAAGCGTGGCTAGCGCAACTCCCGTACGCGTCCGTTTCTGTCCCTCGCCGACCGGCAACCCCCATGTGGGCCTGGTCCGCACCGCCCTGTTCAACTGGGCGTTCGCCCGCCACAACGGCGGCACCCTGGTCTTCCGTATCGAGGACACCGACGCGGCCCGTGACTCCGAGGAGTCGTACGAGCAGCTGCTCGACTCGATGCGCTGGCTGGGCTTCGACTGGGACGAGGGCCCCGAGATCGGCGGCCCGCACGCCCCGTACCGCCAGTCGCAGCGCATGGACATCTACCAGGACGTCGCGCGGAAGCTGCTGGACGGCGGCCACGCCTACCACTGCTACTGCACCACCGAGGAGCTCGACGCCCGCCGCGAGGCCGCCCGCGCCGCCGGCAAGCCGTCCGGCTACGACGGCAAGTGCCGCACCGTGACCGCCGAGCAGAAGGCCGCGTACGAGGCGGAGGGCCGCCCCTCCATCGTCCGCTTCCGGATGCCCGACGAGCCGATCACCTTCACCGACCTGGTCCGCGGCGAGCTGACCTTCACCCCGGAGAACGTGCCGGACTACGGCATCGTCCGGGCCAACGGCGCCCCGCTGTACACGCTCGTCAACCCGGTCGACGACGCGCTGATGGAGATCACGCACGTGCTGCGCGGCGAGGACCTGCTGTCCTCCACCCCGCGGCAGATCGCGCTCTACAAGGCGCTCGCCGAGATCGGCGTCGGCAACGGCACCACCCCCGAGTTCGGCCACCTGCCGTACGTCATGGGCGAGGGCAACAAGAAGCTCTCCAAGCGCGACCCGCAGGCGTCCCTCAACCTCTACCGGGAGCGCGGCTTCCTCCCCGAGGGCCTGCTCAACTACCTCTCCCTGCTGGGCTGGTCGTTCTCCGCCGACCAGGACGTCTTCTCCATCGCGGAGATGGTCGCCAAGTTCGACCTCGCCGACGTCAACGCCAATCCGGCCCGCTTCGACCTGAAGAAGGCCGAGTCCATCAACGGCGACCACATCCGGCGGCTCGACGTGAAGGCGTTCGCCGAGGCGTGCGGCCCCTGGCTGCGGGCCCCGCACGCCAACTGGGCGCCCGAGGACTTCGACCAGGCCGCCTGGGAGGCCATCGCCCCGCACGCCCAGACCCGGCTGACGGTCCTCTCGGACATCACCGCCAACGTCGACTTCCTCTTCCTGAAGGAGCCGGTGGAGGACGAGGCGTCCTGGGCCAAGGCGATGAAGGAGGGCGCAGGCGACCTGCTGCGCACGGCCCGCGAGAAGCTCGACGCCGCCGACTGGTCCAGCCCGGAGTCCCTCAAGGAGGCCGTCCTGGCCGCCGGCGAGGCCCACGGCCTGAAGCTCGGCAAGGCGCAGGCCCCGGTCCGCGTCGCCGTCACCGGCCGCACGGTCGGCCTGCCGCTCTTCGAGTCCCTGGAGATCCTCGGCCGCGAGCGCACCCTGGCCCGCATCGACGCGGCCCTGGCAAAGCTGACGGCGTAACGACCCCTCCGGGTCACCGTCGCCGCATGGCGATCCGCGCAGTCCTCTGGGACGTCGACGACACCCTCTTCGACTACACCGGTTCCGACCGGGCCGGGGCGCTGCGCCACATCGAGGCCGAGGGCCTGCTCTCGCGGTACGACTCCGCGGAGCAGGCCCTCGGCCTTTGGCGTGCCGTGATGGAGGCGCAGTTCGCCCGTTTCCTCTCCGGCGAGCTCGATCACCAGGAGCACCGCCGTGAGCGCGCACGCGCCTTCCTGGGCGCCCCCATGGGCGATTCCGAGGCCGACGCCTGGTTCGCCCGCTACGTGAGCCGCTACGAGGCCGCCTGGACCCTCTTCCCGGACGCCCTGCCCGCCCTGGACGCCCTCGCCCCGCACGTCCGCCAGGCGGTGCTCTCCAACGCCGCCACCACGTACCAGGAGCGCAAGCTCCGCGTCCTCGGGGCGCGCGCCCGGTTCGAGGACGTGATGTGCGCGGACCGCATCGGCCGCGCCAAGCCCGACCCCGGCGCCTTCCACGCCGCCTGCGCGCGGCTGGGGTTGCCGCCCGCCGCCGTCGCGTACGTCGGCGACCAGCTCGAATGCGATGCGATCGGGGCCCGCGACGCCGGGTTGCACGGGATCTGGCTGGACCGTACGGGCCCGCCGGAGGCGCCAGTTCCGGATGGCGTGCGGCGCATCGCGGGACTCCACGAGCTGCCCGGGGTGCTGTGGCGGCTTATCGGTTTTGGAGCACCCTCCACCTTCGGGTAATGTTCTTCCTGCGCCGCCCGAGAGGGCCGAGAGGCCGGAACGGACGGAGCAAGCCCGAGCAAGACCCCTTCAAAGAGGTCGAGTTCTGGTGGGGTATGGTGTAATTGGCAGCACGAGGGTTTCTGGTTCCCTTAGTCTAGGTTCGAGTCCTGGTACCCCAGCAAAAGAAATTCACTCGGGTTTCTTTTGGTAAAGTAGAAAACGCGGTAAACAAAGTAGTAAAGCGCAGTGCGAGCCCCCGTTGTGTAGCGGCCTAGCACGCCGCCCTCTCAAGGCGGTAGCGCCGGTTCGAATCCGGTCGGGGGTACTGATCCATAATTCTTCACCATCCGGATGAATCCCGGAGGCGGGGAAGGGATCGCTAGGGCCCCCGTTGTGTAGCGGCCTAGCACGCCGCCCTCTCAAGGCGGTAGCGCCGGTTCGAATCCGGTCGGGGGTACTGGTAACACCATGGGGTATGGTGTAATTGGCAGCACGAGGGTTTCTGGTTCCCTTAGTCTAGGTTCGAGTCCTGGTACCCCAGCGCAGAGAGAGCTTGAAGCTCTGCAAGTAGTAAAGCGCAGTGCGAGCCCCCGTTGTGTAGCGGCCTAGCACGCCGCCCTCTCAAGGCGGTAGCGCCGGTTCGAATCCGGTCGGGGGTACAAAAAGGAAAGATGCCTCCCGCATAAGCGGGGGGCATTTTTTCGTGTGGCCTTCCGCATGTCCGTACCGGGCCGGATAATCCACGCATGGCCCATACCGACGGCGCGCGACACGGGGGCAGCCGTATCCACGTCGGTGATCTCCGTCCAGGCGATCACGCGTCCCTGCTCTATGCGTCGGACGAGGAACGGGCCGCGGTCCTGCGGGGCTTCCTGCTGGACGGTCTGGACGCGGAGCACAAGATCCTCTACCTCGCGGGCGAGGACGGGCCCAAGGGGCCGCGCGAACTGCTGGAGGAGTGCCGCCTCGCCGAGCTGCCCGAGGCACCGTACGGACAGCTGGAAGTGCTCGGACCGGCCGATCTCGCCCCGCCGCGGGGCGAGTTGGACCCCGCCGCGTTACTCGGCTCGCTGCGGGCGGCCGTCGACCGGTCCCGCAGCGAGGGCTACCGCGCGCTGCGCGTCACGGGGGATCTGTGCACCGCTCTGTGCGACGGCCGGGACACCTCCCGGCTGCTGCGCTACGAGGCCCTGCTGGCCGCGGAGTTCGGCTCCGGCGAGGCGCTGGCGGTCTGCCAGTGCGACGTCCGCCGCTGCGACCCCGCCGCCCTGGGCGCCTTCGCATCGGCTCATCCCAGGAGCGTCGAAGTGGATCCACTCGTCCGCACAGCCGAACTCCTCGTCGTCCGCACCTTCGACCCGCCGGGGCTGCGCATCGAGGGGGTGGTCGACACCGCCTCGCACCGCTACCTCCGGGACGCCCTCCAGTCCGTCGCGTCCGTACGGGGCGACGTCCGCCTGGAGATGTCCCGGGTGGAGTTCCTCGACCTGGCCGGGCTGCGGCTGCTGATGACCTTCGCCAGGGCCCGCGCCGCCCGCCACTGCACCGTCGAACTCGCCGGAGTGCCACCGCACCTGCTGCACGTCATCACCCTCATCGGCTGGGACCGCACGCCGGGCCTCCGGCTGGGGGCCGCGCATGCCTGCTGACCACACCGGACGGACCGGGCCCGACGGGCCCACCGGGGGAGCCGTCCAGGGGCGGGAACGGGGGCCGGGACAGGGGCGGGGACGTGGACAGGGGCGGGGATTCGTCCACCACGCCTGTCTCTACGGCAGCGACGACGAATTCCTGGCGATGGCGGTCCCCTTCGCGCGCGCCGGGCTGGCCGCCGGAGAGCCCGTCCTGGCCGTGACGACACCCGCCAACATCGAACTCCTCCGCACCGCCCTGGGGGACCACGCCCACGCGCTGGACACTGCGGAGAGCGCGCACTTCGGCCGCAGACCCGTCGAACGGATCGCCGCCTTCCTGCGCTACCAGGAGCGGCGCTCCCGTCCCGGCAGGCGGACACGGATGATCGCCGAACCCGTGCGGTGCGGCGGATCCGCCCACCGGACCGCCGAGTGGCAGCGGCTGGAATCCGGCCTCAACCTGCTGCTGGCCGCGCTGCCGGTGTGGATGGTCTGCCCGTACGACACGAGGACCGTGCCCCCCGCCGTCGCCGAGGCGGCCCGCGCGACCCACCCGGCGCTGCTGGACGGCGAGCGCGTCACGCCCTGCGCCGCCTACCGGGACCCGGCGGACTACGCGGCCTCCATGCTGCTGCCCGGCCCGCCGCCCCCGCTCTCCGCCGTCACCGCCGGGCCGACCGCCGAGCTTCCCGCCGTACGCCGCTTCGCCCGCGAGCGGGCGGCCGCGGCGGGCCTCACCGGCGGCCGGCTCGCGCTGGCCGAGCTCGCCGTCCACGAGGCCGCGGGCCGCCTGCTGGCCGCCGACGGCGCGCGCGTCGCGCTGAGCGCCTGGCAGGAGCCCGGGACCGTCGTGTACGAGCTGCGGCGCCCCGGGCCGCTGAGCGCCCCCGTACCGGCTCTCGCGGGCTACGTCCCGCCCGGCCCCGGCCCCGGCGCAGAGGATGGCCTCTGGCTCGCCCGCCGCCTCAGCGACTGCCTGGACGTACGCTCCCGGGACGGTGAGACCCGTATCACATTGCGGATCGCCGGAGCCGGGGACGCGGAAGCCCTGTGAGGGCGGACGGGACGCCCGCCCTCACAGGGCTTCCGTTCATCGGTCGGTTCATCGGCCGGCTCTTGGGCCGGCTCATGGGTCAGCCGTTGCGGCGCAGCGCCTCGGTGAGCCGCACGGCCGCGTCGATGACCGCCTGGGCGTGCATCCGGCCCGGGTGGCGGGTCAGCCGCTCGATCGGCCCGGAGACCGAGACGGCGGCCACCACGCGGTTGGAGGGGCCCCGCACGGGCGCGGAGACCGAGGCCACGCCCGGCTCCCGCTCGCCGATCGACTGGGCCCAGCCGCGGCGGCGCACGCCCGAGAGCGCCGTCGCCGTGAAACGGGCGCCCTGCAGGCCGCGGTGCAGCCGCTCGGGCTCCTCCCAGGCCATCAGCACCTGCGCCGCGGACCCGGCCTTCATCGGCAGCGTGGAGCCGACCGGCACGGTGTCCCGCAGGCCGGACAGCCGCTCCGCCGCGGCCACACAGATCCGCATGTCGCCCTGCCGCCGGTAGAGCTGCGCGCTCTCGCCCGTCACGTCCCGCAGGTGCGTGAGCACCGGGCCCGCCGTGGCCAGCAGCCGGTCCTCGCCCGCCGCGGCCGCCAGCTCGCTCAGCCGCGGACCGAGGATGAACCGGCCCTGCATGTCCCGCGCCACCATGCGGTGGTGCTCCAGCGCCACCGCGAGCCGGTGCGCCGTCGGGCGCGCGAGACCGGTCGCCGTGACCAGCCCGGCCAGCGTCGCCGGACCGGACTCCAGAGCGCTCAGCACCAGAGCCGCTTTG
Source organism: Streptomyces sp. NPDC002537 (assembly GCF_053594975.1). Lineage (NCBI taxonomy): Bacteria > Bacillati > Actinomycetota > Actinomycetes > Kitasatosporales > Streptomycetaceae > Streptomyces > Streptomyces sp. NPDC002537. The sequence continues at coordinate 28,015 of NZ_JBSFWT010000035.1, read as the reverse complement.
TCGAGTACGCCCACGCCGCTCGAAGGGCCACCAGAGTTGTCCATGCAACGATACTTGCGTCTCACACTGTGAAACGCAAGTTCAATTTTCCGGCGGAAGCGCCAACCTGGAGAGCAAGCAACCCACGAGCACACACATGGACCGGCGGTCACGCCGGCCGGAGGGACAGCGATGGGACGGACACTCGCGGAAAAGGTCTGGGACGACCACGTCGTCACGCGCGCCGAAGGCGAGCCCGACCTTCTCTTCATCGATCTGCACCTGCTCCACGAGGTGACCAGCCCGCAGGCCTTCGACGGACTGCGCAGGGCGGGCCGCCGGGTGCGCCGCACGGACCTCACCATCGCCACCGAGGACCACAACACCCCGACCCTCGACATCGACAAGCCGATCGCGGACCCCGTCTCCCGCACCCAGCTGGAGACCCTCCGCAAGAACTGCGCCGAGTTCGGCGTGCGGCTGCACCCGCTCGGCGACGTCGAGCAGGGCGTCGTCCACGTGGTGGGACCGCAGCTGGGACTGACCCAGCCCGGCACCACCGTCGTCTGCGGCGACAGCCACACCTCCACCCACGGCGCCTTCGGCGCGCTCGCGTTCGGCATCGGCACCAGCCAGGTCGAGCACGTGCTCGCCACCCAGACCCTGCCGCTGGCCCCGTTCCGGACCATGGCCGTCACCGTCCGGGGCGAACTGCCCGAGGGCGTCACGGCCAAGGACCTGATCCTCGCCGTCATCGCCCGCATCGGCACCGGCGGCGGCCAGGGTTACGTCATCGAGTACCGCGGCCCGGCCGTCGAGAAGCTCTCGATGGAGGCGCGGATGACCGTCTGCAACATGTCCATCGAGGCGGGCGCCCGCGCCGGGATGATCGCCCCCGACGAGACCACCTTCGACTACCTCCGGGGCCGCCCCCACGCGCCGGAGGGCGCCGACTGGGACGCGGCCGTCGCCTACTGGCGCACCCTGCGCACCGACGACGACGCCGTGTTCGACCACGAGGTGGTCATCGACGCCGCGGAGCTGTCCCCGTTCGTCACCTGGGGCACCAACCCGGGCCAGGGCGCACCCCTGTCGGCCGACGTTCCCGACCCGGCCTCCTTCGCCGACCCGTCGGACCGGTTCGCCGCCGAAAAGGCCCTGGAATACATGGGATTGACGGCGGGTCAGGCGCTGCGCGACATCCGCGTGGACACCGTTTTCGTGGGCTCGTGCACCAACGGCCGCATCGAGGACCTGCGGGCGGCCGCCGCCGTCCTCGACGGCCGCCAGGTCGCCGACGGCGTCCGGATGCTGGTCGTCCCCGGGTCGGTGCGCGTCTCGCTCCAGGCCGTCGCGGAAGGGCTGGACAAGGTGTTCACCGCCGCCGGGGCCGAATGGCGGCACGCGGGCTGCTCCATGTGCCTGGGCATGAACCCCGATCAACTCGCGCCCGGCGAGAGGTCCGCGTCGACCTCCAACCGCAACTTCGAGGGCAGGCAGGGCAAGGGCGGCCGCACCCACCTGGTGTCGCCCCAGGTCGCCGCCGCCACCGCCGTCCTGGGCCGGCTGGCCTTCCCGGCCGACCTGTCCGACGCGTCCGACGTCCGTACCGCCGTAGGGGTCTGAGACTCATGGAAGCCTTCACCACGCACACCGGCCGGGCCGTCCCCCTGCGCCGCAGCAATGTCGACACCGACCAGATCATCCCGGCCCACTGGCTCAAGAAGGTCACCCGCGACGGCTTCGAGGACGGGCTCTTCGAGGCGTGGCGCAAGGATCCGGAGTTCGTGCTGAACCGCCCGGAGCACCGCGGTGCCACCGTGCTCGTCGCCGGGCCCGACTTCGGCACCGGCTCCTCCCGCGAGCACGCCGTCTGGGCGCTGCAGAACTACGGCTTCAAGGCCGTCGTCTCGTCCCGCTTCGCCGACATCTTCCGCGGGAACTCGCTCAAGAACGGACTGCTGACCGTCGTCCTGCCGCAGGAGACCGTCGACGTGCTCTGGCGGCTGACCGAGGCCGACCCCACCACCGAGGTGACGGTCGACCTGGTCGCCCGACAGGTCCGGGCCGGGGACATCACGGCTGATTTTGAGCTTGACGAGAACGCGCGCTGGCGTCTTCTGGAGGGGCTGGACGACATCGGCCTGACCCTCCGGCACGAGCCGGACATCGCCGCCTTCGAGACCCGGCGGCCCGCGTACAAGCCCTCCACAGCCCAGTCCTGACACGGATTTCGAGCTTCTTCGGCGCCGCGCCGACGCGCTTCCGGGGACCCGGATTTTCGCTGCTCACCCAGGGTTTGACATGATGCGCCCCCTGTCTTCGGACAGGGGGCGCACCGCTTTGTTGAGGCCCTGTGGAGCGACAACTCGCCTCAGATGGCACAATCGGTGCATGGAACGCGACAGCCAACTCGAGCTTTACCGGCTCGTCGCCGACCAACTCAAGCAAGCGCACTCGCGGGTGCGCACACTGCAAGTCCCGGAGGGCGTACGGATGGCGCTGTCCCGGAAGCTGCTGGCCATCACGGCTGCGGCAAAGCACGATCTCTCAGGCGCGGCAAAGCGTCTGGACCGGCTGATGAACGACCTCGACGAGGGCCGTTTCCCCGAAGAGCCCGACCGTGACGGAACTCCGTGATGGTCGAGTTCGTTGCGGCACAAGGGTGATTAGACCGTTTCGTGTTTGATTTGCGGTATATATCTGCCTAACGTGCGAAAAGGCTGGAACGCATTCGTTCCAGCAATGTCTCCGAAGGGGAAGACGTGAACAAGGCGCAGCTCGTTGAAGCGATTGCCGACAAGCTCGGTGGCCGTCAGCAGGCCGCAGACGCGGTCGACGCGGTACTCGACGCGATCGTCCGTGCAGTTGTCGCCGGGGACCGGGTCTCGGTCACCGGCTTCGGTTCCTTCGAGAAGGTCGACCGCCCGGCCCGTTACGCCCGCAACCCGCAGACGGGTGAGCGCGTGCGGGTCAAGAAGACCTCGGTGCCGCGCTTCCGCGCGGGTCAGGGCTTCAAGGACCTGGTGAGCGGCTCGAAGAAGCTGCCGAAGAACGACGTGGCCGTGAAGAAGGCGCCGAAGGGCAGCCTTTCGGGCGGCACCAAGACGACGGCCAAGGCCGCCACCAAGAAGGCCACCGCAAAGAAGGTGACCGCGAAGAAGGCCACCACGGCCGTCAAGAAGACGACCGCGGCGAAGACCACGGCGGCGAAGAAGACCACGGCCAAGAAGGCGACCACCGCCAAGAAGGCCGCGGCGACCACGAAGAAGGCCGCCGCCAAGAAGACGACGGTCACCGCCACCAAGGCCGCCGCCAAGAAGGCGACCACGGCCAAGAAGGCCACCGCCAAGAAGACCACGGCGACGGCGAAGAAGACCGCGCCCGCCAAGAAGGCCACGGCGGTCAAGGCTCCGGCGCGCAAGACCACCGCGCGCAAGACCACCGCCAAGAAGGCCGCCGCCAAGAAGTAAGGCAGCGGACGGCGTCACGCGCCGGGCCGGGCTCCCTCCGGGGAGCCCGGCCCGCGGTGTGTGGACGGAAGACCTTCGCGGGCCCTCGGAAAGTCCGCCGGAAAGTCCGCCGGAAGTCCGGGGCCGGAAGGTCCGCTCGGAAGGTCTGCCTCAGAAGGTCTGCAGCGTCACCAGTGAGATGGTCCGGCCGGACTCCGCGCCGCTCCCGGCGTATTCGATCCGCACCCGCTGGCCGGGGCGCAACAGCCGCAGACCGCCCGCGTCGAACGCGGCCGTGCCGAACGGGACCGGGGTTCCGTCGTCCAGCAGCACGCTGCCGGAGCGGGTCTGGGGGTCGTAGGTGTACGCGGTGGCCTGCATGCCGCCAACCCTACGGCTTGCCCGGCACCCTGCCGCACAGCGGCGGGGGCGGGCCGGGAAAGCCCCGGGAACACCCGGAGAAGGCCGCTCAGTCGGCCCGTACGGGCCGCGGCGCCAGCAGTCCCGCCGCGGCGGCGGCCGTCCGCGGGCCCACGCCCAGGGCCAGCGCCGCCCGCAAATCGTCCTCCGTGTCCACGTCCTGGCGCACGGAATCGACCCCCGCCAGCTCGATCTCCCGCGCCCCCGAAGCCCGGTGACGGGTGCGCGACTGCCCCTCGAACGCCGGAGCCAATTCCATTCCCGGCGCCGCCGCGAGAAGCGTCGTCCCGATTCCCGCCCGGTCCGCGAGAAAAGCGCGCGGGAATTCCGCGGCCGAATCGAGCACCCGCCCGAGTTCCATCGCCCGCAGCGCCGGCAGATCCGCGTTGAGCGTCGCCACCGCCGATCCCGGCCGGCCCGTCCGCACGCTCCGCGCGCCGTGCGCAAGCGCGCCGTTCAGGCCACCGGAACCGCGGTCCGGCTCGGGCAGCACCCGGGCGCCGAGCGCCCCCAGCTCCGCACCCGCCACCGGATCGTCCGTGACGACCACCACATCGTCCACGGCCCGGCAGGACAGCGCGGCGGCCACCGTGTCCAGCGCGAACGCCAGCGCCAGCGCGGGTCTGTCCGGCACGACGGGTCCGCGGCCCCCCACGAGACGGCTCTTGGCCAGGGACAGCGGCTTCAGCGGCACCACCAGCGTCCAGACCACATCCGCCCCCTCTCTCAGCATCAGCCTCATTGTCCCCCGCTGCCGCAGACGCCCGGCGAGCGCGGGGTTACGGTGTTCTCGACAGACCGGGTACCTGGGGCGACACTTGTGCGGCCCCAAGGTTCATACAGCCCCCAGGTCCCAAGAGAAGGGTGTCCGAGTGTCCCGCCACAGAATCGGCTTCTGGTACCGCTTTACGGCGGTGTTGGCAAAACCGCCGCTCGTGGTTCTGTTCAAGCGGGACTGGCGAGGAATGGAGCACATTCCGGCCGACGGCGGTTTTATCACCGCGGTCAACCACAACTCGTATCTCGACCCGCTGTCGTACGCCCACTTCCAGTACAACACCGGCCGCGTCCCCCGCTTCCTGGCCAAGGCCGCCCTGTTCAGGGGCAGCTTCGTCGGCGCGATACTGCGCGGCACCGGGCAGATCCCCGTCTACCGCGAGACCACCGACGCCGCCACCGCCTTCCGCGCCGCCGTCGACGCCATCAACAAGGGCGAGTGCGTGGCCTTCTACCCCGAGGGCACCCTTACCCGCGACCCCGACATGTGGCCCATGGAGGGCAAGACCGGCGCCGCCCGTGTGGCACTCCTCACGCGGGCCCCCGTCATCCCGGTCGCCCAGTGGGGCGCCAACGAGGCCATGCCGCCGTACGCCAAGGAGAAGAAGCTCCGGCTCTTCCCCCGCAAGACGCTCAAGGTCCTCGCGGGCCCGCCCGTCGACCTCGCCAAGTACTACGGCAAGGAGCCCACCGCGGAGGTGCTGCGCGCCGCCACCGACGACATCATGGCCGCCATCACCGCGCTCCTCGCCGAACTCCGCGGCGAGCCCGCCCCCGCCGAGCCGTACAACCACCGCAAGGCCCGCGCCGAGGTCCGCAGGAAGGCCCAGGAGGACACCAAGTGACGCGCTGCGCCGTCTACGGCACCGGATCGTGGGGCACCGCCTTCGCGATGATCCTCGCCGACGCGGGCTGCGAGGTGACCATGTGGGGCCGCCGCGAGACCCTCGTCACCGCCATCAACACCACCCGCACCAACCCCGACTACCTCCCCGGCACCGAGCTCCCCGCCGCCGTACGGGCCACCACCGACCCCGCCGAGGCGGCCGCCGGCGCGGACTTCACCGTCCTCGCCGTCCCCTCCCAGACCCTGCGCGGCAACCTCACCGAGTGGGCGCCCCTGCTGGCCCCCGACACCGTCCTCGTCTCCCTGATGAAGGGCGTCGAACTCGGCACCGCCAAGCGGATGAGCGAGGTCGTCGAGGAGGTCGCCAAGGTCTCCGCGGACCGCGTCGCCGTGCTCACCGGCCCCAACCTCGCCAAGGAGATCGCCGCCCGGCAGCCCGCCGCGGCCGTCGTCGCCTGCCGTGACGAGGCCGTCGCCAAGCGCCTCCAGGCCGCCTGCCACACCGCCTACTTCCGGCCGTACACCAACACCGACGTCGTCGGCTGCGAACTCGGCGGCGCCGTCAAGAACGTCATCGCGCTGGCCGTGGGCATCGCCGACGGCATGGGCCTCGGCGACAACGCCAAGGCGTCGCTCATCACCCGCGGCCTCGCCGAGACCACCCGGCTCGGGCTCGCCATGGGCGCCGACGCGCACACCTTCGCCGGTCTCGCCGGCATGGGCGACCTCGTCGCCACCTGCTCCTCGCCGCTCTCCCGCAACCACACCTTCGGCACCAACCTCGGCCGCGGCATGACCCTCGCCGAGACCATCGCCGTCACCAGGCAGACCGCCGAGGGCGTCAAGTCCTGTGAGTCCGTGCTGGATCTGGCCCGGCGGCACGACGTCGACATGCCGATCACCGAGACCGTCGTGGAGATCGTCCACGAGGGGAAGCCCCCGATGGTGGCCCTCAAGGAGCTGATGTCGCGCAGCGCCAAGCCCGAGCGGCACTGACGCACCCCGTACCACCAGGTAGTCTCGTCGCGATATGAGCAGCGAGACCACCACCCAGAGCCCTGACCGGAGCCGGAAGCCGCGCGTCGCGGTCGTGTTCGGCGGTCGCAGTTCCGAGCACGCGATCTCCGTCGTCACCGCCGGCGCCGTGCTGGCCGCGATCGACCGGACGAAGTACGACGTGCTGCCGATCGGCATTACCACCGACGGCCGTTGGGCGCTCACCGCCGACGACCCCGAGCGGATGGCCATCGCCGACCGCACGCTGCCGAGCGTCGACGAGCTCGCCGAGTCGCCCGACGGCACCGTCGTGCTGCCGGTCGACCCCAACTCCCGCGAGATCGTCCACACCGAGCCGGGCACCATGCCCAAGGCCCTGGGTGAGGTCGACGTCGTCTTCCCCGTGCTGCACGGCCCCTACGGGGAGGACGGCACCCTCCAGGGCATGCTGGAGCTCTCCGGCATCCCCTACGTGGGCGCCGGTGTCCTCGCCTCGGCCGTCGGCCAGGACAAGGAGTACATGAAGCGGGTCTTCATCTCCTACGGGCTGCCTGTCGGCCCGTACGAGGTGATCCGCCCCCGCGAGTGGCAGGCCGACCCGGCCGCCGCCCGCAAGAGGATCGTCGACTTCGCGGGCGAGCACGGCTGGCCGCTCTTCGTGAAGCCCGCCCGCGCCGGCTCGTCCATGGGCATCACCAAGGTCGACGACCTCTCCGGCCTGGACGACGCCATCGCCGAGGCCCAGCGCCACGACCCCAAGATCCTCGTCGAGTCGCTGCTCCGCGGCCGGGAGATCGAGTGCGGCGTGCTGGAGTTCGAGGACGGGCCGCGCGCCAGCGTCCCCGCCGAGATCCCGCCGGTCACCGCGCACGACTTCTACGACTTCGAGGCGAAGTACATCGACTCCGCCGCCGGCATCGTCCCCGCGCCGCTGACGCCGGAGCAGACCGCCCGCGTCCAGGAACTGGCCGTCCGGTCCTTCGACGCCGTGTCCTGCGAGGGCCTGGTCCGCGCGGACTTCTTCCTCACCGAGGACGGCGAGTTCGTCATCAACGAGATCAACACGATGCCCGGGTTCACACCCATCTCCATGTACCCGCGCATGTGGCAGGAGACCGGCGTGAGCTACCCCGAGCTGATCGACACGCTCGTCCGGGCCGCGCTGCGCCGCCCGACCGGACTGCGCTAGTCAACGTACCCGAAGGGGATCGTCTTCTTGACGGCGTCGGCGAGATCGGTGAGCGCACCGAGATCGCCGGCGTCACCGGCGACCTTCTTCGGCAGTGTCACCTCCACCCACACCTCCCGCTGCACCGTGGTACAGCGGACGCTGCCGTCCGGCTGCCGCTCAGGCAGCCACTCGACACCGTCCGCCTCCACCGAGCCCGTGGACGGCGCGTACGTCTTGGAACCCGCCCGGATCACCTCGGGGCGCTGCACCCCGCAGCGCAACGCGATCGCGGGATCGCCCCAGACAGCGGTGAAGTCCGAGACGGGATCGGCGGTACGCCGCTTCATCCCGTCCACGGACTCCGGCAGGACCTTGTGCAGGGCCCGGCAGGGCCCGACCGCCCGGTCCGGCGGCGTGGGCACCGCCGGACCCGCGGGCCCGCCGCCCGCGGCGCAGCCGGAGGCGGCGAACAGGACGACGAGAGCGGGCAGACCGAGCGACCGGCGGAGCGAAGACTTCACCGGGCGAGCATACGGGGGACCTACAGATGGACGACCGGACAGGTCAGCGTGCGCGTGATGCCCTCCACCTGCTGGACCTTGGCGACCACCATCCGGCCGAGCTCGTCCACGGTGTCGGCCTGGGCACGCACGATCACGTCGTACGGACCGGTCACGTCCTCCGCCTGGATCACCCCCGTGATCTTCGAGATGACTTCGGCCACGGTCGACGCTTTGCCGACCTCGGTCTGGATCAGGATGTACGCCTGTACCACGGAACCTCCAGGGCGGCTTCGAGGATCATGTGGGGAGAAGAGACGCCACGGTACCGCGTCGCCGTACGGCGCGGGGAGACCCGCGCTGCCTGCGCGGCGCGGCGAATGTCACAACCGATACTCCTAGGAGGAGCTCAGTGAAAGGCACCGTGGGCGAGTTGGGGGAGTTCGGGCTCATCAGAGAGCTTACTTCCCGGCTCACCACCACCCCTGCGGTCCGGCTCGGGCCGGGTGACGACGCCGCGGTGGTGGCTGCGCCCGACCGCAGGGTCGTGGCCAGTACGGACGTGCTTCTGGAAGGGCGGCACTTCCGCCGCGACTGGTCCACGGCCTATGACGTCGGCCGCAAGGCCGCCGCGCAGAACCTCGCCGACATCGCCGCCATGGGCGCGGTCCCCACCGCCGTCCTCCTCGGTCTCGTCGTCCCCGCCGAACTCCCCGTCACCTGGCCGACCGAGCTGATGGACGGCATCCGCGACGAGTGCCAGGTCGCCGGCGCCGCCGTGGTCGGCGGCGACGTGGTGCGCGGCGACACCATCACCGTGGCCATCACGGCCCTGGGCGACCTGCGCAACCACGAGCCGGTCACCCGCTCCGGCGCCAAGCCGGGCGACGTCGTCGCGGTCACCGGCTGGCTCGGCTGGTCCGCCGCCGGACTCGCGGTGCTCGTCCGCGGCTTCCGCTCGCCCCGCGCCTTCGTCGAGGCCCACCGCCGCCCCGAACCGCCGTACCACGCGGGCCCCGCGGCCGCCGGCCTCGGCGCCACGGCGATGACCGACGTCAGCGACGGCCTCATCGCCGACCTCGGGCACATCGCCGAGGCCAGCAAGGTCCGTATCGACCTGCACACCGCCGCGATCGACGTGCCCACCCAGATGTCCGACATCGGACAGGCCGTCGGCGTCGACCCGTTGCAGTGGGTGCTCACCGGGGGAGAGGACCACGCGATCGTGGCGACCTTCCCGCCGGACGTGAAGCTCCCGGCCCGCTGGAAGGTCATCGGCGAGGTCGTCAGCCCCTCCGCCCTGCCGCAGGTGACCGTCGACGGCGCCCCCTGGGACAAGGCGGGCGGCTGGGACCACTTCGGGGACGACGCGCCCGACGAGTAGATTCGGCGGTATGCCGATACCTCCACGCGTACTGACCGTCGCCGGATCCGACTCCGGCGGCGGTGCGGGCATCCAGGCCGACCTGAAGACCATGCTCGCCCTCGGCGTGCACGGCATGAGCGTGCTCACCGCCGTCACCGCCCAGAACTCCCGCGGCGTGCAGGGGTCCTGGCCACTGCCCGCCGAGGCGGTGCGCGCCCAGTTCCGCAGCGTCGTCGACGACATCGGCGTCCAGGCCGTCAAGACCGGCATGCTCGCGTCCGCCGAGCTCGTGGAGACGGTGGCGGAGCTCCTCACCGGGGTCGGCGCCCCCGTCGTCGTCGACCCGGTCGGCATCTCCAAGCACGGCGACCCGCTGCTCGCCGCCTCCGCGCTCGACACGGTCCGCACGAAGCTGCTGCCCGTCGCGACCGTCGCCACCCCCAACCTCGACGAGGTCGCCTGGCTCACGGGCGTCCGCGTGACCACCGAGGCTGACCTGCGCCGGGCGGCCGACGCCGTACTGTCCCACGGGCCGGCCTGGGCGCTGATCAAGGGCGGCCACCTGGACGTGCCCGAGGCCGTCGACCTCCTCACGGACGGCACCGAGGAACACTGGCTGCGCGCACCGCGCCACGACAACCGCCACACCCACGGCACGGGCTGCACCCTCGCCTCCGCGATCGCCGCCGGGCTGGCACGCGGACACGGGGTGCCGCAGGCGGTGACGGAGGCCAAGGCGTACGTCACGGGTGCGATCGCCGCGGGCTTCCCCCTGGGCCGGGGGATCGGCCCGGTCGACCACGCCTGGCGCTTCCGGGGCTGACGACGGCCGTCTCCCCGGCCCCGCCGAGAAGGGCGAGCGCCGGGGCCGACAGCATCAGGGCCGACGGCATCAGGGCATGCGAAAAACCGGCCCGCCCCAAAGGGCAGACCGGTTGTTCAGGCAACCGGAGGCTGCGCGCTAGCGCGAGACCTTGCCGGCCTTGATGCACGAGGTGCAGGCATTGATCCGCTTCGGCGTGCGCCCGATCACCGCGCGCACCCGCTGGATGTTGGGGTTCCAACGACGGGGGGTACGGCGGTGCGAGTGCGAAATAGCGTTGCCGAAGCCCGGCCCCTTGCCGCAGACGTCGCAGTTGGCAGCCACGGGTTACTCCAAAGACGGGTCATCCCCACTTGCACAGGGACAACAGGCACGTACGGTGAATCCCTGCGTGCCGAAGTCTGAGTGACCGGCAGTATCAGGGGATGTTCCTGATTTTCATCAGGCAACCGGAGCAGCATACATCGACTGCTTCCGTACAGCGAAACTACCATGACTCCCCGGACCCCCGCCGGGCAGCACCCTCGGGTGCTCCCCGCCCACCTCACGGGTCCGCCGCGGAGCGCCCCCGCCTTCCCGCCGGCCGCCCGCCCCGGACCGCGTCGGGACTACGCTGCCGATCACCGTCACACCACCCCGAGGAGTCCGAGGAGGACAACAGGTGCCGCACTCCCTGGACGCCGCCGCGGTGCGCACCTGGTGCGCCCTGGCCCTCGACGCGCTCGGGCGGGCCCGCGAGGAGATCGACGCGATCAACGTCTATCCGGTCGCGGACGGCGACACCGGCACCAACCTCTACCTGACCGTCGAGTCCGCGTCCCGCACCGTCGAGGCGGCCTTCGAGGGCCACGCCACCGCGGACGACGCCTCCCGGGCGGCTCTTCCCGGGCTGTCCGAGGCCGTACGGGCCATGGCCCACGGCGCCCTCATAGGGGCGCGCGGCAACTCCGGCACGATCCTGGCGCAGCTGCTGCGCGGCATGGCCGAGGTCCTGGCGGCGGACGAGTCCCCGGGCGGCCCCGACACCGGGGAACCGCTGCGCAGGGCCCTGTCGCGGGCCGTGGAGTCCGCGTACGAGGGTGTGGCCCGCCCGGTCGAGGGCACCGTGCTCACCGTCGCCTCGGCCGCGGCCAAGGCCGCCGCGCGGACGCCCGGCGCCGCCCCGGACGTGGCCCGCGCCGCCGACGAGGCCGCCCGCTCCGCCCTCGCGGCGACCCCCGGCCAGCTCGACGTGCTCGGCAGGGCCGGGGTCGTCGACGCGGGCGGCCTGGGCCTGGTCGAGGTGCTGGGCGCGCTGGCACGGGCGCTGTCGGGGGAGACGGCCGCCACCGCCACGCGCGCGTGGCGGACGGGAACGCAGGCCGTACGGGCCGCGGACCCGGACGGCGGGACGGAGGCCGCGCACCCCGAGGGCTGCCACCCGGAGCTCCTGACGGGCACCGGCACCACGACGCCCTCCTTCGAGGTGATCTACCTCCTGGAGGCCGACGACGCGGCCGTGGCCCGGCTGCGGACCCGGCTCGACGCGCTCGGCGACTCGCTCGTCGTCGTCGGCGGGGACGGCCTGTGGAACGTCCACGTCCACGTGGACGACGCCGGGGCCGCCGTGGAGGCCGGGATCGAGGCCGGACGTCCCCACCGCGTCCGCATCACCCACTTCGGGTCCGCCGCCGAAGCGGCCCGCACCCGGGAACCCGTGCAGCGGGCCGTGGTCACGGTCGTGCCCGGCGAGGGCCTGGCCGGGCTGTGCGCGGAGGCCGGGGCCACCGTCGTGGCGGCCCGGCCGGGCGAGCCGCCCGCCAGCGGCGAGCTGGTCGAGGCCATCCGGCGCGCGCACGCGCGCGAGGTGCTGCTGCTGCCCAACGACCCCGAGCTGCGGCACGCCGCCGCGGCCGCCGCCGAGCAGGCCCGCACCGAAGGCGTCCGCGTCGCCCTCATCCCGACCCGCTCCGCGGTCCAGGGCATCGCCGCGCTCGCCGTCCACGAGCCGGGCCGCCGCTTCGACGAGGACGTCGTCGCCATGACCGCCGCCGCGGGTGCCACCCGCTACGCCGAACTGGCCGTCGCCGAACGGCAGTCCTGGACCATGGCCGGCGTCTGCCAGGCCGGCGACGTCCTCGGCCTCATCGACGGCGACGTGGCCGTCATCGGCGCGGAGCTCGCGCCCACCGCCGAGACCGTCCTCGACCGCATGCTCGCCGCGGGCGGCGAGATGGTCACCCTCGTCCTCGGCGCGGGTGTGCCGGGTGCCGTGGCCGACCGCCTGGAACGCCATGTCCGCGCCGGACACCTGGCCGTGGACACGGTGGTCTACCGCGGCGGCCAGCAGACGGCGCCGCTGCTGATCGGTGTCGAATGACCGGTGGCGACGGTCCGGTGCCGATGTTCGGTGCCGACGTTCGGCGCCGAACAGGCCGTCGGCCGGGCCGGAGTGCGGGCGGCGGGCGCCGATTGTCAGTGCCGTGGTGTGCAATAGGGGCGTGCCCGCGCTCGACGAACCCCTCAAGAAGATCCTCGGCGGCAACACCGCGAAGGTGATGGCCGAGCACCTCGACCTGCACACCGTCGGCGATCTGCTGCACCACTACCCGCGCCGCTACGCCGAGCGCGGCGAGCTCACCCGGCTCGCGGACCTGCCGCTCGACGAGCACGTCACCGTCGTCGCCCAGGTCGCCAAGGCCGCCCTGAAGACCTTCAACCACGGCAAGGGCGTCCGCCTGGAGGTCGTGGTCACCGACGGCAGCGGCTCGCTGACCCTCGTCTTCTTCGGCCGGGGCGCCTACGCGCGGGAGAAGGAGCTGCTGCCCGGCCGCCGCGGCATGTTCGCCGGCAAGGTCTCCCTCTTCAACCACACCCGCCAGCTGCTGCACCCCGACTACGAACTCCTCGACAAGGAGAGCGGTGCCGACGCCGCCGAGTCCTTCGCGGGCCGGCTGCTGCCGATCTACCCGGCGTGCAAGCAGTTCCAGTCCTGGAAGCTCACCAAGGCCGTCGACACCCTGCTGGACCTCTTCGAGGCCGAGCAGTGGCAGGGCATCGTCGACCCCCTGCCCCCGGCGCTGCGCGACGGCCGGGGCCTCGCCGAGCTCCCGGACGCCTTCCGCAAGGTCCACCGCCCGGGCTCCAAGGCCGACCTCGAGGACGCCAGGGCCCGCCTGAAGTGGGACGAGGCCTTCGTCCTCCAGGTCGCCCTCGCCCGCCGCCGGCACGCCGACACGCAACTCCCCGCCGTCGCCCGCAAGCCCGTCGCGGGCGGCCTCCTCGACGCCTTCGACGCGAAGCTCCCCTTCACCCTCACCGACGGCCAGCACAAGGTCTCCGCGGAGATCTTCGACGACCTCGCCGCCGAACACCCCATGCACCGCCTCCTCCAGGGCGAGGTCGGCTCCGGGAAGACCATGGTCGCCCTCCGGGCCATGCTCGGCGTCGTGGACGCCGGGGGGCAGGCCGCCATGCTGGCGCCCACCGAGGTGCTCGCCCAGCAGCACCACCGGTCGGTCACCGAGATGATGGGCGAGCTCGCCGAGGGCGGTCTGCTCGGCGGCGCCGAGCAGGGCACCAAGGTGGTGCTGCTCACCGGCTCCATGGGCACGGCGGCCCGCCGTCAGGCGCTGCTCGACCTGGTCACCGGCGAGGCCGGGATCGTCATCGGCACCCACGCCCTGATCGAGGACAAGGTGCGGTTCCACGACCTCGGCCTGGTCGTCGTGGACGAACAGCACCGCTTCGGCGTCGAGCAGCGGGACGCCCTGCGCGGCAAGGGCAAGCAGCCGCCCCACCTGCTGGTGATGACCGCCACCCCGATCCCGCGCACCGTCGCCATGACCGTCTTCGGCGACCTGGAGACCTCGGTCCTCGACCAGCTCCCCGCCGGGCGCTCGCCCATCGCCACCCACGTGGTGCCCGCCAAGGACAAGCCGCACTTCCTGAGCCGTGCCTGGGAGCGGGTGCGGGAAGAGGTCGGGAACGGGCACCAGGCGTATGTGGTCTGCCCCCGCATCGGCGACGACATCGCGGACGAGGGCGAGACCAGACCGCGGAAGAAGCCCGCCGAGGACGAGCCCTCCGCGGAGGATCTGGCCGAGAAGCGCCCGCCGCTCGCCGTCCTCGACATCGCCGCGCAGCTCACCGGCGGCCCGCTGCGCGGGCTGCGCGTGGAGGTGCTGCACGGCCGGATGCAGCCGGACGCCAAGGACGACGTGATGCGCCGCTTCGCCGCGGGCGAGGTCGACGTGCTGGTCGCCACGACCGTCATCGAGGTCGGCGTGAACGTGCCCAACTCCACGGTCATGGTGATCATGGACGCGGACCGGTTCGGCGTCTCCCAGCTCCACCAGCTGCGCGGCCGCGTGGGCCGCGGCTCGGCGCCCGGCCTGTGCCTGCTGGTCAGCGAGATGCCGGAGGCCAGCCCGGCGCGCGCCCGGCTGGCCGCGGTGGCGAGCACCCTGGACGGTTTCGAGCTGTCCCGCATCGACCTGGAGCAGCGCCGCGAGGGCGACGTCCTCGGCCAGGCGCAGTCCGGCGTCCGCTCGTCCCTGCGGATGCTCGCGGTCATCGAGGACGAGGAGGTCATCGCCGCGGCCCGCGAGGAAGCCGCCGCGGTGGTCGCCGCGGACCCGGAGCTGACGGGGCTGCCGGAGCTGCGCACGGCGCTGGACGCCCTCCTGGACCGCGACCGCGAGCGCTACTTGGACAAGGGCTGACAAGGGCTGACAAGGGCCGACCAAGGGCTGACAAGGGCTGACAAGGGCCGGAAAGGGTCGGAAAGGGTCGGCAGGGGCCGGCCGCGGGCCCTTGGCGGGACCGCGCCGCGTGTCGCCGACCGCCGGGCACGACCTAGGCTGAGTGGTGGGCGACGCCCCGTCGGCCACCGCCGAAGTCGCCCGCCACCGAACACCCACCATCGAAGAGGACTCCATGACCCGCGTGATCGCCGGCACCGCCGGCGGACGCCGCTTGGCCGTGCCGCCCGGCACCGGCACCCGCCCGACCTCCGACCGGGCGCGCGAGGGCCTGTTCTCCACCTGGGAGTCGCTTTTCGGCCCCCTGGACGGTGCCCGCGTCCTGGACCTCTACGGCGGCTCCGGCGCGGTCGGCCTGGAGGCCCTCTCGCGCGGCGCCGCGCACGTCCTGCTGGTGGAGGCCGACGCCCGCGCGGTCCGCGTCATCCGGGACAACGCCCGCGCCGTCGGCCTGCCGGGTGCCGAGGTCCGGGCGGGCAAGGCGGAGCAGGTCCTCGCCGGAGCGGCGCCCACGAGCCCGTACGACGTGGTGTTCCTGGACCCGCCCTACGCCGTCGGCAACGACGAACTGTGCGAGATCCTGCTCACACTCCGTACGAGGGGCTGGCTTGCGGACGACGCGCTGGTCACCGTGGAGCGGAGCACCAGGGGCGGGGAGTTCCCCTGGCCGGACGGTTTCGAGCCACTGAGGGCCCGTCGTTACGGCGAGGGGACGCTTTGGTACGGTCGCGCCGCCTCGACGTGCACTGCAGAGACACCATCTCCCTGCGCGTCATGAATGGACCGGAGAGCGAGGAACCACAGTTGCGCCGCGCCGTCTGTCCGGGGTCTTTCGACCCCGTCACCAATGGACATCTCGACATCATCGCCCGCGCTTCCAAGCTGTACGACGTCGTGCACGTCGCAGTGATGATCAACAAGTCGAAGCAGGGCCTGTTCACCGTCGACGAGCGGATCGACCTGCTCCGCCGGGTCACCGCCGAGTACGGCAACGTCCAGGTGGAGGCGTTCCACGGGCTGCTCGTCGACTTCTGCAAGCAGCGCGACATCCCCGCCATCGTGAAGGGGCTGCGGGCGGTCAGCGACTTCGACTACGAGCTCCAGATGGCCCAGATGAACAACGGCCTCTCGGGCGTGGAGACCCTGTTCGTCCCCACCAACCCCACCTACAGCTTCCTCTCCTCCAGCCTCGTCAAGGAGGTCGCGGCCTGGGGCGGCGACGTCTCCCACCTGGTGCCGCCGCTGGTGCTGGAGGCGCTCAACGAGCGGCTGGGCCGCGACTGACGGACCGGCCCCGATCGGCGGGTGTCGGGCGGGGGGCGACTGGCCGTACAGTCGTCCCCGTTCGTGCCCATCCGTCATAAGAGAGTGGCGAGCGCCAAGGTGGACGTCCAGAAGAAGCTCGACGAGATCGTCTCGACCGTCGCCGGCGCCCGGTCCATGCCCATGTCGGCCTCCTGCGTCGTCAACCGGGCCGAACTGCTCGCCCTGCTGGAGGAGATGCGGGCCGCGCTGCCCGGCTCCCTCGCCCAGGCCCAGGAGCTGATCGGCGGCCGTGAGCAGCTCGTCGCCGAGGCCCGCGAGGAGGCGGAGCGGATCATCGAGTCCGCCCGTGCCCACCGCGGTTCGCTGATCTCCGACACCGAGGTGGCCCGCCAGTCCCAGGAGGCGGCCGACCGCATCCTCGCGGAGGCCCGCCTGGAGGCCGAGCGCGTCCGTGCCGAGGCCGACGACTACGTCGACGGCAAGCTCGCCAACTTCGAGGTCGTCCTCACCAAGACCATCGGTTCGGTCGACCGCGGCCGCGAGAAGCTGCTGGGCCGCCCGGACGGGGACGGCCACGACCCGGACGGCCTGCCCGACGACGGGCTCGAGCGCAGCTCCGACCCCCAGGTCCAGCGGCAGCGCGCCGACGCCTACGTGGACGCCAAGCTCGGCGCGGTCGCCGCGGTGCTGGCCAAGACCCTCGAAGCGGTCGGCAAGGGCCGGGAGAAGCTGCTCGGCGCCCGCCCGGCGGACGAGCTCGGCGCCCACATGGCCGCCCAGGACGGCCTCCCCGGCGGCCACCGCACCAGCGACGCGGACTTCCTCGCCGAGCTGGCGGACTCCCAGCAGCCCACCGCCGTCCCGCCGCCCGCCGCGCCCCCGCAGCAGCCCGCCTACTACCCGGGCCCGTCCTACGAGCCCGACCCGTACGCCTACCAGCAGTCGTACGCGCAGCCGCAGCCGGACCCGTACGCGGTCCAGGGCGGCTACGCGCAGCACGACCCCTACGCCTGGCCGTACGACCAGAGCGGCGGCTACGCGGCCCAGCCCGGCGGCCACCAGAGCCCCCACCAGCAGCCCCACGAAGCCCCGCAGGCCCAGCAGCCCCAGCTCGACGAGACGAGTCTCTTCGACACGAGCATGATCGACCTCGATCAGCTCCGCAGGTACGAGCAGGGCCGCTGACCCCTCGCGGGTCGCCGGTGGCCGGGCGCCGATTGGGTGTACGGCGGCCCGTCGAGTATTCTGGCTCTTCGGTCGCGTGTGCATTCGCGATCAGGGCTGCCCGGGACGCTTTTACCGCGTCGGGCGGCCGTCGCCGCAGCGTAGAAAGCAGGAAGCCCTGAACGCCCGCCTTGATCACCGTTCCCCTCTCGTGTTCGACACACGCGAGCTGGGCCGGCGTCCCGGTGCGCTGAAGAGGGTCTCCCGTTCGATCGAGGCGCCCGCCGATCTCGGTATCGAGGTCATCGGGATCGCCGAGGGCGCGGCGGTGGAGCTGGAACTCCGCCTGGAGTCGGTCATGGAAGGGGTGCTTGTCACAGGCACCGCCCGTGCACCGCTGACAGGGGAGTGCGTAAGGTGTCTGGAGCCGCTGGAGCGAGAGCTCGAAGTGGACTTCCAGGAGATGTTCTCCTACCCCGACGCCGACGCCCGTGGCCGCTCTGTGGCCACGGACGACGACGCCGAGGACGACGAGGAGGACATGCTCTTCCTCGAGGACGACCTGTTCGACCTCGAACCCGTGCTGCGTGACGCGGTGGTGCTCGCACTGCCGCTGCAGCCGGTGTGCCAGGAAGACTGCCCTGGCCTGTGCTCCGAGTGCGGAGCGCGGCTGGCGGACGACCCGGACCACCACCACGAGTCCGTCGACATTCGTTGGGCGGCACTGCAGGGACTCGCCGGGTCCAACCAGGACGGCGAGATGGACAACGCACCCCGCTCCGGCGGGGATGACTCACAGGAGAAGTAGCCGTGGCTGTTCCGAAGCGGAAGATGTCGCGCAGCAACACGCGCCACCGCCGGTCGCAGTGGAAGGCTGCGGTCCCCACCCTGGTGGCATGCGCTAGCTGCCACGAGCCGAAGCTGCAGCACATCGCGTGCCCCAGCTGCGGCACCTACAACAAGCGCCAGGTCCTCGAGGTCTGATCGGCGGGTGACAGGCTCCATGTCAGACGCCACTACGCCGAAGAAGGCGCCGGCGGACACGGCCTCGTCTCACACGCTTCTGGAAGGGCGGCTCGGGTACAGACTCGAGTCCGCCCTTCTGGTGCGTGCGCTGACTCACCGTTCCTACGCGTACGAGAACGGCGGGCTGCCCACCAACGAGCGGCTGGAGTTCCTCGGGGACTCCGTGCTCGGACTGGTGGTCACCGACACGCTGTACCGCATCCACCCCGACCTGCCGGAAGGCCAGCTGGCCAAGCTGCGGGCCGCGGTGGTCAACTCCCGTGCGCTGGCGGAGGTCGGCCGTGGTCTCGACCTCGGCTCCTTCATCCGCCTCGGGCGCGGTGAAGAGGGCACCGGAGGCCGCAACAAGGCGTCGATCCTCGCGGACACGCTCGAAGCGGTGATCGGGGCGGTCTACCTCGACCAGGGTCTCGAAGCCGCCGGTGAACTGGTGCACAGGCTCTTCGATCCGCTGATCGAGAAGTCCTCGAACCTGGGTGCGGGCCTGGACTGGAAGACCAGTCTCCAGGAACTGACCGCCACCGAGGGCCTCGGAGTCCCGGAGTACCTCGTCTCCGAGACCGGCCCGGACCACGAGAAGACCTTCACGGCTGCTGCCCGCGTCGGTGGTGTCGCGTACGGCACCGGCACCGGCCGCAGCAAGAAGGAAGCGGAGCAGCAGGCGGCGGAAGCCGCCTGGCGCGCCATCCACGAGGCGGCGGAGGCCCGCGCCTCCGCCGGGGAGAAGGCCGCCGAGGCCGGAACCCCCGCCGACCCGGCGGGCACCGCGCCCGCCGACGGCGTGCAGGGCGCGTCGCACTGACGCGTTTTTCGTCCGGGAACGCCGGGCGGGCCATCGTGCCCGCCCGGCGTTCCTGCGTACCACGAACCCCAGGTGACCCCTCCGGAGGAATGACGTGCCCGAATTGCCCGAGGTCGAGGTCGTACGGCGCGGCCTGGAACGGTGGATCTGCGGCCGTACGGTCGCCACGGTCCAGGTCCTGCACCCCCGGGCGATCCGCCGGCACCTCGCCGGACCCGAGGACTTCGCCGCCCAACTGGCCGGGCGCAGGCTCGGCATGGCGCACCGCCGCGGCAAATACCTCTGGGTGCCCCTCGAAACGGAGGACCGTACGGCACCCGACCGGGCCGTCCTCGCCCACCTCGGCATGAGCGGCCAGCTCCTCGTCCAGCCGCCCGGGGCGCCCGACGAGAAGCACCTGCGCATCCGCGTCCGCTTCGCCGACACCACCCCCACCGAACTGCGCTTCGTCGACCAGCGCACCTTCGGCGGCCTGTCGCTGCACGACTGCGTGCCGGGCGAACCGGACGGACTCCCGGACGTCATCGCGCACATCGCCCGCGACCCGCTGGACCCGGCCTTCGACGAGGACGCCTTCCACGCCGCGCTGCGCCGCCGCCGTACCACCGTCAAGCGGGCCCTGCTCGACCAGTCGCTGATCAGCGGCGTCGGCAACATCTACGCCGACGAGGCGCTGTGGCGCTCCCGGCTGCACTACGAACGCCCCACCGCGACCCTGACCCGCCCGCGCGGTGCCGAACTCCTCACCCACATCCGCGAGGTGATGAACGAGGCCCTCGCCGCCGGGGGTACGAGCTTCGACAGCCTCTACGTCAACGTGAACGGCGAATCCGGTTACTTCGACCGCTCGTTGGACGCGTACGGCCGTGAGGACGAGCCGTGCCGCCGCTGCGGCACGGCCATCCGCAGGCGCCCCTGGATGAACCGCTCCAGCTACTTCTGCCCCCGCTGCCAGCGCGCCCCGCGCGTCTGAGGTCCGCTCGGCGGCCGGGTCAGTAGCCGAAGTCCTGGGTCCACCAAGGGCCTCCCTCACCGGGGTTGAGGCCGATGCCGAGGGTGCGGTACTCCCGGTTGAGGATGTTCGCCCGGTGGCCGCTGCTCCGCATCCACGCGTCCATGACCGCCCTGGCGTCCGGCTGGCCGCGGGCGATGTTCTCGCCGCCGAGATTGTCGATGCCGCGCCGGGCGGCCCGGTCCCAGGGCGTGCGGCCGTCCGGGTCGGTGTGCGCGAAGAAGCCGCGCCGCGCCATGTCGTCGCTGAACGACTGGGCCAGGGCCGACAGTCGGGAGCTGGCGGCCAGCGGCCGGAGGCCCGCCTTGGCCCGCTCCTCGTTGACCAGGGAGAGGATCTGGGCGACGGGCGTCGCCTGGAGGTCGACCGCGGCGGGCGGGGGCGTGGGGCTGCCGCCGGGGTCCGTGCCGGACGGGTCCGCGGTGACGGTCTCCGGCACATGGGCCGGGAGCGTGTGCGCCTCGCTGCCCGGGTCGATGCCCCCGCCGGGGCGGCCCGGCGCCGTGCCGTCGGCGGGCGCCGAGGACGGGGAGGCGGGCGCGCCGGGGGACGCGGACCGGCTGTCCGGGCGCTCCGCGCCACGGCTGACCGGAAGCCCGCCGCGGTCGGCGGCGGGTGCCTGCGGCCCGCCGGGGCTCTGCAGCGCGGGCGGATCGTCGGCCACCACCTGCCCGCCGGGGCTGCCGCCGCCGAGCTGGAGGGCGTCGCCGCCGGAGAACAGCCCCGAGGCCATCGCGACCACGCCCATCGCCATGGCGGCGGACGCGCCCAGCAGCCCGGTCCGCATCGGGGTCACCCGGCCCCGCCGGCGCGTGGTCCGCTGCCTGCGCGCGGCGGCGGGGTCGTCGGCCTCGTAGCGGGGCCCCGGGGCGGTCGTCCCGGTCGTCGAGGGGGCCCCGGCCGGCGGGGGAACGGCTGCGCTGCGACCGGTGGCCTGGGGGGCAGAGCGTCGATGGCGACCCATCCGCTGCCTTCCTTACGTGCTCGGCGTCATCGTGCGTCACTCGTACGGGGGGGGGACCTGTCGAGCGGCGACTGTACGGCAATAGGGCCGGGGTCGAAGTGCTCCGCAAGTAATTGCCCGGTTAACGTGCAGACATGAACGAGAATGTCCGTCTGACGGCCTGGGTCCGTGGTCATGTGCAGGGTGTCGGCTTCCGGTGGTTCACGCGGGAGAACGCCATGCGTATCGGCGGGCTCGCCGGTTTCGCCTCGAATCTCGCCGACGGCCGTGTCCAGGTCGTCGCGGAGGGCGCACGTCACGAGTGTGAACAATTGCTCGAATGGCTGCGCGACGGCGACACGCCCGGCCGCGTGGACGGCGTCACGGAGATCTGGGACGTGCCGCGCGGGGGCTATGACGGGTTCGGGATCCGCTGACCGGCACCCCGTCGAAAACGGAATTTCCACCCATGGGAGGACGGCCGGACCGCGTGAAGAAGGAGGTGGCGTGGGTCGCGATGACCTTATTGATATGTCCTTGGCATATGCGAACGGAAGAAATTCCCTGATGGTTGCCAACTCGCCGTCATCGTGGAAGGCTGCTGCTCAACGGATGATCTCTACGCCCCTCCGGGCCCAGGCAGAGACTGCGCCGCGTATTCATCGCCGCGCACCCCTGGGACGCCCGCGGATACGGGGTGTGATCGTGTTGACCGTCAAACTTTTTGGTGAGACTCTGGAAGCCCCGCGCACCTTAGCTGTTTGGCATTGAACACCGCAGTAGTGATGGCAGACACCGCGGGTGCGAATCCCTCACGACCCACACCGCTTCGGTCGGTCACTCAGTGTGGAGGACCATCCATCATGGCAAAGGCGCTTCTCGGTTACGTCGGCGGCTCCGACCCCCGAGTCCTCTCCGAGATGCGACGGCTTCAGCAGCGTGTCCAGGACCTTGAATCCGAGCTCATCCGGATGCAGGCCGAGAACGACGCGCTGACTGCCGCCGCTCACAACGGCGACTCGCTGCTCGGCAGCATCGACGTATCCCACGCGGAGCCTGCGCTCGCCTGACCGCCGCCCTGCCCCGGGGGCCCGGTCGGGCTGCACTGTCAGCCGCTTGAGAGTTGCAAGGGACGCCCAGGCGTCCCTTCGTCGTATCCGTGGTGCCCCATCCGATCGTCGTATCACCCCGGCGTTTCCGGCCGTTTTCCTCCCGTCCCCTTGGACTGATGTGCCCTGCCCCTTCCCGGGTGAAACCGGAAAATTGAAAGGGGCAGCTTTGCCGCCCCAGCGCGCACGCTGGCGCGGGCAGACGGCTGCCGGGCCGGGCGGCCGGTAAAGTCCTTCCGCGTGCACCTCAAGAGCCTGACCCTGCGGGGGTTCAAATCCTTCGCCTCCGCGACGACCCTGCGCTTCGAACCGGGGATCACCTGCGTCGTGGGACCCAATGGCTCAGGCAAGTCCAATGTGGTCGACGCGCTTTCCTGGGTCATGGGTGAACAAGGCGCGAAGTCGCTGCGCGGCGGCAAGATGGAGGACGTCATCTTCGCCGGGACGACCGGCCGCCCCCCGCTGGGCCGCGCCGAGGTCTCCCTCACCATCGACAACTCCGACGGCGCCCTCCCCATCGACTACGCCGAGGTCACCATCACGCGGATCATGTTCCGCAACGGCGGCAGCGAGTACCAGCTCAACGGCGACACCTGCCGGCTCCTCGACATCCAGGAGCTGCTCTCCGACTCCGGCATCGGCCGCGAGATGCATGTCATCGTCGGCCAGGGACAGCTGGACTCCGTCCTGCACGCGGACCCCATGGGCCGCCGGGCCTTCATCGAGGAGGCCGCGGGCGTACTGAAGCACCGCAAGCGCAAGGAGAAAGCGCTCCGGAAGCTCGACGCGATGCGCGCCAACCTCGCCCGCGTCCAGGATCTCACCGACGAACTGCGGCGGCAGCTCAAGCCCCTCGGCCGGCAGGCCGCCGTCGCCCGCCGTGCCGCGGTCATCCAGGCCGACCTCCGCGACGCCCGGCTGCGGCTGCTCGCCGACGACCTGGTGACCCTGCGGCAGGCCCTGCACGCCGAACTCGCCGACGAGGCCGCGCTCAAGGCCCGCAGGGAGGCCGCCGAGGCCGAACTCCGGGCGGCCGCCCAGCGGGAGGCCGCCCTGGAGGAGCGGGTCCGCATGCTGACGCCGCGCCTCGCGGAGGCACAGCAGACCTGGTACGAGCTGTCCCGGCTCGCCGAGCGGGTGCGCGGCACCATCGGCCTGGCGGACGCCCGGGTCACCAGCGCGACCTCCGCCCCGGCCGAGGAGCGCCGCGGCCGCGAACCCGAGGACCTGGAGCGCGAGGCCGCCCGGGTGCGCGAACAGGAAGCTGAGCTGGAGGCCGCGCTCGAAGCCGCGGGCGTCGCCCTGGAGGAGACCTCCCTGCACCGTGCCGAGCTGGAGCGCCGGCTCGCCGAGGAGGAACGCCGGCTCAGGGACGCCGCCCGCGCCATCGCCGACCACCGCGAGGGCCTCGCCCGGCTGCACGGACGGGTCACCGCGGCCCGCGGCCGCGCGGCCTCCGCGCAGGCGGAGATCGGCCGGCTGACCGCCGCCCGCGACGAGGCCCGGGAGCGGGCCGCCGCGGCCGCCGAGGAGTACGGGCGGCGGCGCACCGAGGGCGAGGGCCGCGACGCGGGCAACGCCGAGCTCGCCGAACGCCACCAGGCCGCCAAGCGCGCGCTGACCGCCGCCGAGACCGTGCTCACCGAGGCACGCGAGGCGGCGACGGCCACCGAACGCCGCCGCGCGGCGACCGCCGCCCGTCGCGACGCGCTGGCGCTCGGGCTGCGCCGCAAGGACGGCACGGGTGCCCTGCTCGCCGCGCAGGATCGTTTGTCCGGGGTCCTGGGCCCGGCCGCCGAGCTCCTGTCGGTCGCCCCCGGCCATGAACTCCCCGTCGCCACCGCCCTGGGCGCGGCCGCCGACGCCCTCGCGGTCACCGACACCGCCACGGCGGCCGAGGCCCTCCGCCTGCTCCGCAAACAGGACGCGGGCCGCGCGGCCCTGCTGGTCGCACCGGGGCTCCGGCGGAACGCCGACGAGGCGGTACGGACCCCCGACCCGGCGCCCGCCACCGCCTCCGGCCCGCGCCCCGCGCTCGAACTCGTCCACGGACCCGCCGAGTTGCTGGCCGCCGTGGCCCCGCTGCTGCGGGACGTCATGGTCGTCGGAACACTGGAGGACGCCGAGGAACTGGTCGCCGAACGGCCCGGATGCACCGCCGTGACCGCCGAGGGCGACCTCCTCGGGGGCCACTTCGCGCAGGGTGGTTCCGGCGGCGCGCCCAGCCTGCTGGAGGTGCAGTCGGCCGTCGACGAGGCCACCGCGGAACTGACGGAACTCGACGCGCGGTGCGAGGAACTCGCGGCCGCACAGCGGGCGGCGGGGGAGCGGCGCGCCGAGTGCGCCGCCCTGGTCGAGGAACTGGCGGCCCTCCGCAGCACCGCCGACCGCGACGCGTCGCGGGTGGCCCAGGAGCTCGGCGCCCTCGGCGGCCGGGCGCGCGCCGCCGCCGACGAGGCGGAGCGCACGGCCACGGCCGTGACCCGCGCCGAGGAGGCGCTCCTCCGGGCCGCCGAGGAGGCGGAGGAACTCGCCGAACGGCTGGCGGTCGCCGAGGAGGCGGCCCCCGGAGAGGGCACGGACGAGCCGGACACCTCCGTGCGCGACCGGCTCGCCGCCGACGGGGCCAACGCACGGCAGACCGAGATGGAGGCACGGCTCCAGGTCCGTACGCACGAGGAGCGGGTGAAGGCACTCGCCGGACGGGCGGACGGGCTCGACCGGGCGGCGCGCGCCGAGCGCGAGGCGCGGGCGCGCGCGGAGCAGCGGCGCGCCCGGCTGCGCCACGAGGCGCGGGTCGCCGCGGCCGTCGCGGCCGGGGCCCGGCAGCTCCTGGCCCATGTGGAGGTGTCGCTCCGGCGGGCCGACGAGGAGCGCGCGCACGCCGAGGCCGCGAAGGCCGAACGCGAGCGGGAGCTGGTCGCGGAGCGGAACCGGGGCCGCGAGCTCAAGACCGAGCTGGACCGGCTCACGGACTCGGTGCACCGGGGCGAGGTGCTGGGCGCGGAGAAGCGGCTGCGCATCGAGCAGTTGGAGGCCAGGTCCCTGGAGGAACTCGGCGTCGAACCGGCCGCGCTGGCCGCCGAGTACGGCCCCGACCAGCCCGTACCGCCGTCGCCGCCCGCCGAGGGCGAGGAGCTGCCCGACGACCCGGACCACCCCAGGAACCAGCCGGTCCGCTATGTCCGGGCCGAACAGGAGAAGCGGCTGAAGGCCGCCGAGCGCGCGTACCAGCAGCTCGGCAAGGTGA
This sequence comes from Streptomyces sp. NPDC002537, assembly GCF_053594975.1. NCBI lineage: Bacteria > Bacillati > Actinomycetota > Actinomycetes > Kitasatosporales > Streptomycetaceae > Streptomyces > Streptomyces sp. NPDC002537. The sequence continues at coordinate 2,370 of NZ_JBSFWT010000035.1, read as the reverse complement.
ACCCGCTGGCCCTGGAGGAGTTCGCGGCGCTGGAGGAGCGGCACCAGTTCCTCTCCGAACAGCTGGAGGACCTGAAGAAGACCAGGAGCGACCTCCTGCAGGTGGTGAAGGACGTCGACAAGCGCGTCGAGGAGGTCTTCACCGAGGCGTACCGGGACACGGCCCGGGAGTTCGAGGGCGTCTTCTCCCGGCTCTTCCCCGGTGGGGAGGGGCGGCTCGTGCTCACCGCCCCGGACGACATGCTGGCGACCGGGGTCGACGTCGAGGCCCGTCCGCCGGGCAAGAAGGTCAAGCGGCTGTCGCTGCTGTCGGGCGGCGAGCGCTCCCTGACCGCCGTGGCCCTGCTCGTGGCGATCTTCAAGGCGCGACCGAGCCCGTTCTATGTGATGGACGAGGTCGAGGCCGCGCTGGACGACACCAACCTCCAGCGGCTGATCAGGATCATGGAAGAGCTCCAGGAGAGTTCCCAGTTGATCGTGATCACCCACCAGAAGCGGACCATGGAGGTCGCGGACGCGCTCTACGGCGTCTCCATGCAGGGCGACGGCGTTTCCAAGGTCATCAGTCAGCGGCTGCGCTGACCCTCAGTGCCACTTCAAGTATTGAACGCAACCTATGGGATGCCTCTAGGAAACTTCTTGGTTACGACCTATTGACTTAGAAAATTGAAGACATAGGGTCTGCAACGTCGCTAATACCTTCAAGTGGTGGGCCCCCCGGAGTTGTGCCCCACTTGTAGGGCCAGCCCCCCCACGCCCGGCAATGCCGCCGGGCCCCAGGAGTACACGTTGACCAGCACTGCGATGGCGCAGGGGTCCGAGGGCCGCAAGGCCCAGCCGGACCACCTCGGCCATGTCATCTTCATCACCGCGGCCGCGGCCATGGGTGGCTTTCTCTTCGGTTACGACAGTTCCGTGATCAATGGTGCTGTCGAGGGCATCCGCGGGAAGTACGACATCGGCTCCGCCGCCCTGGCCCAGGTCATCGCCATCGCGCTGATCGGCTGTGCGATCGGTGCCGCCACCGCGGGCCGCCTCGCGGACCGCATCGGCCGCATCCGCGTCATGCAGATCTCCGCGACGCTCTTCACGATCAGCGCGGTCGGTTCGGCACTGCCCTTCGCCCTGTGGGACCTCGCCTTCTGGCGCGTCCTCGGCGGCATCGCCATCGGTATGGCCTCGGTCATCGGCCCGGCCTACATCGCCGAGGTCTCGCCGCCCGCCTACCGCGGCCGCCTCGGCTCCTTCCAGCAGGCCGCGATCGTCGTCGGCATCGCCATCTCCCAGCTCGTCAACTGGGGCATCCTCAACCTCGCCCACGGTGACCAGCGCGGCCACCTCCTGGGCATCGAGGCCTGGCAGCTGATGCTCGGCGTCATGGTCGTCCCGGCGGTCCTCTACGGCCTGCTGTCCTTCGCGATCCCCGAGTCGCCCCGCTTCCTGATCTCCGTCGGCAAGACCGACAAGGCGAAGGCCGTCCTCGCCGACGTCGAGGGCCACACCGTCGACCTCGACAAGCGCGTCGCCGAGATCGAACTGGCCATGCACAGCGAGGAGAAGTCCACCTTCAAGGACCTGCTCGGCGGCAAGGCGGGCTTCCTGCCGATCGTCTGGGTCGGCATCGGCCTCTCGGTCTTCCAGCAGCTCGTCGGCATCAACGTCGCCTTCTACTACTCGGCGACCCTGTGGCAGTCCGTCGGCATCGACCCGAGCGACTCCTTCCTCTACTCCTTCACCACGTCGATCATCAACATCGTCGGCACCGTGATCGCGATGATCTTCGTCGACCGCATCGGCCGCAAGCCGCTCGCGCTCATCGGCTCCGCCGGTATGGCCGTCTCCCTCGCGCTGGAGGCCTGGGCCTTCGCCTCGAAGGCCGCCGACGGCTCGCTGCCGACCACGCAGGGCACGGTGGCCCTCGTCGCGGCCCACGCGTTCGTGCTGTTCTTCGCCCTCTCCTGGGGCGTCGTGGTCTGGGTCTTCCTCGGCGAGATGTTCCCCAACCGCATCCGCGCCGCGGCGCTCGGCGTGGCCGCGTCCGCGCAGTGGGTCGCCAACTGGGCCATCACCGCGAGCTTCCCGAGCCTCGCGGACTGGAACCTCTCCGGTACGTACATCATCTACACGGTCTTCGCCGTGCTCTCGATTCCCTTCGTGCTCAAGTACGTGAAGGAGACCAAGGGCAAGGCGCTGGAGGAGATGGGTGGACGAGCAGCTCGCCGCCGTTCGCGCAGACCGCGAACTCGGGTGCGGGGCCGGGCAGCCGGACACGGCGGCCCGCATCCGCATGCCCATCAGCTCGGCGTCGACGTCGTCATCGGCCAGCACCGCCAGGAACGCCCCGGCCCCGGCGGCCATCAGATAGAAGAAA